>QMLT01000146.1 GCA_003646875.1 Deltaproteobacteria bacterium | reverse complement strand
CATCCAGAGCTTGAGCTGATGTGCAAAGTAGTAGCTCTAAACCTGATCAGAAATGAGGCCAATCTTAACTATGCCCAGTTTCTCACAAAAGAGTCAGTAAACAAAGCTGATAGCTGATAGCTATTAGCTGAACACTGATACACACCTCACGCAATGGTTATTTCTTTGCTCAGATAAACATCTTGAATAGCATGAAATATTTCTATCCCCTCTTTTAGGGGTTTCTGAAAGGTCTTTCTTCCTGTTATTAGCCCCATTCCTCCGCCTCTTTTGTTGACTACCGCGGTGTACACGGCATCGGAAAGATCATTTTCTCCAGAAGGACCTCCAGAATTTATCAGTCCAACCCTGCCCATATAATTATTAGCTACCTGATATCTGACAAGATCGATAGGGTGTTCAGATGTCAGTTCCGTATAAACCTTTTCATGAGTCTTGCCAAAGTTCAACGCGGTAAAGCCGCCATTATTTTCTGGCAGTTTTTGCTTTATGATATCAGCCTCAATAGTAGCGCCGAGGTGGTTTGCCTGACCAGTAAGATCAGCGCTCACATGATAGTCCGTGCCATCCTTTTTAAAGGCCTCATTTCTAAGGTAACACCAGAGAACCGTAAACATTCCCAACTCATGGGCTACTTTAAATGCCTCGCTTACCTCGGTAATCTGTCTATCCGAGTCCTTTGATCCAAAGTATATGGTTGCCCCCGCACCCACAGCGCCTAAATCAAATGCCTGTTCGATCTGAGCAAAAAAGATCTGATCATATGTATTGGGGTATGTCAGCAATTCATTATGGTTGAATTTAAGAATAAAAGGGATTTTATGGGCATATCTCCTGCTTACTGCGCCGAGCACGCCAAGTGTCGATGTAACCGCATTGCATCCTGCCTCAAGAGCAAGCTTTACAATATTAACCGGGTCGAAGTAATCCGGGTTAGGCGCAAAGGAGGCTCCGCCAGAGTGCTCTATCCCTTGATCAACCGGGAGGATAGAAAGATAACCAGTATCCTTTAAGCGGCCATGACTGAAAACTGACTGTAGGTTTCTTAAAACACTATTTGGCCTGTCTGTGTCAACAAACACCTTATCAATGAAATCCGGGGATGGGGTTTTTAATCTTCCCTTGCTAATAGTAGTGCATGTATGACCGAGTAGATATTCCGCCTTTTCTTTACCTAAAAGCTTATAAATATTATCAACCATGAGTACCCTCCTTGATTAAGGTTTTTTTATATGATGGAAAAATCGTTACTTACAACTAAATACAACAATAATAACGGTTTGTCTATTCTTTAGCTGTTATTTAGCGTTTGCTATTTTTTTAATTAATGTATAGAAAAAAGGGGCATTTTTAAAAGATGAGATTTATTTCAGATGAATATTGAACAGACCATTTTTTTAGGGATCATTCAGGGACTAACAGAATTTTTGCCTATCAGCAGTTCTGGCCATCTGGTTATATTTCAACACCTCATTGGATTAAAAAATCCTGAGCTGCTGTTAGATATATCTCTACATGTAGGCACACTCCTGGCGGTTTTAATATTCTTTTGGGCTGACATAAAAATGATGATCTATGAAGGTACATGCCTTATTGGAAGAGTTTTTCGAAAACAAGTCCCCAGCAGTAAAATCCAACAATTCCCTTACGCAGCTCTTATCTTATGGGTTGTGATAGGCACAATTCCTGCGGCGCTTATAGGGATACTCTTTGGCTCCTTCTTTCAAAAAATTTTTGGATCTCCCTTCTTTGTTGGTTTTATGTTGATAGTTACCGGTGCAATTCTGGGAGCAAGTAGATTTATTCCTGATTATTTCACAAAAAAAGGCAATGTTGGTCTCATTGTATCCATTGGCATAGGTATAGCACAGGGAGCCGCTATCATTCCTGGAATTAGCAGGTCCGGCGCAACCATAGTATGCGGTCTTTTCTGCGGTCTCAAGCGGGAATTGGCTGGACGGTTTTCCTTCCTGCTCTCTATTCCTGCTATTATAGGCGCAACAATATTAAAATTCGATATGACAAAGATAAGTGAAATCGGCTTTGTACCTTTTTTTGCAGGGATTTTTGTCTCTTTCCTGGTAGGCCTTATAGCCCTGAAGATAACCATGAATATGGTAAAAAAAGGAAATCTCTATTACTTTTCACCATATTGTTTTCTGGCAGGCATTGCAGCCATTTTTATCGCTTGATTATCCAAAAAGCACCAGACACAAAGGGCGCTGAGATAGATCAATAATAGAAAATCATGTCATCACAATCGTTGCTTAATTTTATTATCCTTGCAATTAAAGGATTTTTAATGGGCGCAGCAAATGTTATTCCTGGTGTATCAGGGGGAACCATGGCCCTCATCCTTGACATATATGAAGAACTCATTAATGCAATTCGTTCAATTAATCTCAAATTCTTGCGGCTTATCATCATCTTTCACATCAAAGAGGCACTCTTATCTGTTACCTGGCAATTTCTTGTACCTGTGGGCCTGGGTGTTTTACTGGCCACCTTCTCTCTGGCAGGGATACTGAGTTGGCTTTTAGACAGGTATCAGGTTATTGTCTGGTCTTTTTTCTTTGGCCTGATTTTATCCTCTGTCATTACAGTCAGCAGGGTGGTAAAAAAATGGAGGATTACTGCTATTGTTGCGATAGCAGCAGGAACAATTACCGCCTACTTTTTATTTGGTATGGTACCTGTATCTACACCGAATGCATCGTGGTTTATCTTTGTAAGTGGTTTTACTGCCATCTGTGCAATGATTCTACCCGGGATATCAGGCGCCTATATCCTTGTGCTGCTGGGAAAATATCACTACATCCTTGAGGCATTAAACAATAAAGATTTTTTTACCCTTTTCATTATAGCATCCGGGGCCGTGGTGGGGCTTATAAGCTTTGCTCAGATATTAGGATGGCTTCTTAAAAAATACCATGACCTGACCATGGCAATTCTGATTGGTCTTATGCTTGGCTCGTTGAGAAAAATCTGGCCATGGAAAGAAACCATAACCACTTATATCGACAGTCATGGAAAGGAAATTCCCTCTCTCCAAAGCAATATTATCCCTTCTTCTTTTACCATAGATGTTGGTCTTGCGCTGCTCTTTATGTTGATTGGTATTCTGGTTGTCTTGGGTTTGGATCTCTGGGCACACAAGAACGGATAGTTGCAAAAGTTTGGCACCCATTTCTTGCGCAACCACCCTTAGCCTTTTATCACACCAAGTGGCCGTAAGCGGGCTACCTTTTTTGCTAATCCGGCCATATGGACAGCCTCAACCACTAAAGAGACATCCTTATAGGCCTCGGACATTTCCTCTTTTAAAGTCGTCCGACCTCTGGATTGAACGAAGATGCCCTTATCCTCAAGCTCCCGATTTATTGCCCTCCCTTTTGCCATTTTAATGGCCTGTCTTCTGCTTAAAAGCCTGCCTGCTCCATGACATGTGGAGCCAAAGGACTCTTCCATAGCCTTTTGAGAGCCTGCCAATACATAGGAGTGCGTGCCCATGTCACCAGGTATGAGGACCGGCTGCCCTACCTTCCTGTATCTTTGGGGGACATCTGGGTGGCCAGGCGGAAGGGATCGGGTAGCTCCTTTTCGGTGAACGCACAGGTTAACATTTTCGCCATCTACTACATGTGTCTCTAATTTGGCAATGTTGTGGCAAACATCATAGAGAAGCTCCATCTTCAGGTCATCAGGGCTTATTTGTAAGACCTTCTCAAATGTCTCTTTTGTCCAGTGCATGATTATCTGCCTGTTTGCCCAGGCATAGTTTGCTGCGCAGGCCATGCCCGATAGATACTTTTTGCCCATGTCAGATGTAATATAGGCACAGGCTAACTGTCGATCAGGCAGAGTAAATCCTGACTCACTGACATGGATTCCCATTTCCTTTAAGAAATCATCGCAGATCTGATGACCAAATCCCCGTGAGCCTGTATGAATAAGCACGGTGAGCTGACCTTCAAAGAGATTAAAAACCTTCGCTATTTTTGTGTCATATACCTCATCAACTACCTGTATCTCCAAAAAATGATTACCAGAGCCAAGCGTTCCGAGTTCATCGTGCCCTCTTTTAAATGCCCTTTCGCTGATAACCCCGGGGTCAGCCCCTTTCATAACCCCATGATCCTCTGTTCTTTCGAGATCTTCTTTCTCTCCCATTCCCTGACGAATAGCCCAGGAAGCGCCCTCAACAGCTACCTTTTTCTCCTCCTTTTCTGATAGTCGTATCCTGCCTCTGGAGCCAACGCCTGTTGGGATGTTTTTGAAAAGGGATAAAACAAGCTCTTTTATCTGAGGTCTGACCTCATGCGCCAGAAGAGCGGTAGTCAGAAGTCTGACACCGCAGTTTATGTCGTAGCCAACTCCCCCAGGTGAAATTATTCCCTCTTCCATATTAAATGCTGCCACCCCACCTATAGGGAATCCATAACCCCAATGTATATCTGGCATCGCAAGAGCGTGTTTGACAATACCAGGAAGGGTGGCCACATTCACTACCTGTTGAAGGCTCTGATCATCTTTAATATTTGGCATTAACTCAGAGCTGGAGAAAATAAGGCCCGGCACCCTCATGGCGCCAGTTTTAGGTATGAGGAAACGCCATTCGTCTATCTTTTTTATTGTAAAATCCATAACCTACTGATCAAGTGCCTAAAATTTTTATAATTCCTCAATTCCTCAACCCCAAATCCCTGCCACCAAGGCACAAATAATTGAAAACTGAAAATTGAACTTGGTGTCTTCTTGTGGTGGCCGAATATAACAAATTCCTAAATCGCAACACTAAATATCAAATATAATCCTTGCCTGCCACCTATCATTGACTTTATCAACTGAAATCTGATGGTAGGTAACAGCCTTTATTTCTCTTTTGACCTGATGATGTTCTGTCTCAAAACTGGTTAGAGTCAGTGTGGACTTCAGCTTGGTCGGGCTGATCGATTTGATCGTTATTGAATTTACTATCAAATTCTCACCATCAAAGAGATAAAGAATCTCCCCGAGCCATCTCACCATAAGATCCGGAAAATCTTCCCCTTCAATAACAACATCCTTAATAACTGTTTCCTTGCTGATATCTCCCTCAACCATAAGATCAGTCATAGCCTGTGCTGTTCTGATAAAAAGATTTTTTTCATCTGTGCCATCTACAATTATTCCCAGGTCCGCTGTATGATCAATAATCTGATAGTTCAGGGAATTGAAATCCATAATCTCAAAATCTAAAAGATTTACTCACCTAAAAAATATAGCTTTCTGATAGGAAAAAGTCAAAAAATTAAGTCAACTATAGGATTCTAAGAAAATTCTGTTGAAAAAGATGTTAATTTTGCCCAATACATTTATGATAATAGATAAAATTGTTAAATGCATTAGCCATAT
>QMLT01000145.1 GCA_003646875.1 Deltaproteobacteria bacterium | reverse complement strand
GCCATAAAACTCATCTCAAGATGTCTTAAGTCTTTGTGAATCGACACACAGGAATAGACCTTTAGGTTAATAGAATAAGATAGAATTATTTTAAAGATTCTTAACTATCATGAGTGGGGAAAGCTTTTTTAAAATTTCTTTTTTCAAAAACTATAAAAAAAATTATAAAAAAGCTTGACAGGTGAATTGTATTTACCTATAAGGGCGTAATTAATTGGGGAAAATTAGGACTTAAAATAGAATGAATCGTATATTTCAAAACATTATAGGCATTATCAGGGTAACAGGGATAATTATAATATCCCTGTTGCTCCTCCTTTTGGTAGGCAACCTAAAACTACCGGGCCTGATAATGATATGATGTTTTAAGATTTACAAAACCCGCTATCAGGCTCGCCTGATAGCGGGTTTTCTTTTTTGGGCAGGGGCAAGGCTATGGAAAGAGACATATTAATCTATGATACTACATTAAGAGATGGCGCCCAGGGAGAACAAATCAGTTTTTCTGCTGAGGAAAAACTGCGTGTTGCCCAAAGACTTGCTGACCTCGGTATTCCATACATAGAGGGTGGGTGGCCTGGTTCAAATCCGAAGGATATGCGCTTTTTTCAGATGGCAAAAAATGCAGGGCTCAAAAAAACCCGTTTGACTGCCTTTGGTAGCACCAGAAAAGCAAATACACTGCCAGAAAAAGATCCTAATTTAAAATCATTATTGCAGGCTGAAACCCCGACAATTACCATATTTGGGAAATCCTGGGACCTTCATGTAACAGAGATATTGGATGTTTCATTAGAGGAAAATCTCGGCATGATCTTTGACTCAATCAGGTATCTCAAATCAAAAGATAAAGAGGTTATTTTCGATGCTGAGCATTTTTTTGACGGCTACAAAGCTAATCCCCAGTATGCCTTAGAAACCATTCAGGCAGCGATCTCTGGCGGGGCAGATATTATTGTGCCCTGTGATACCAATGGGGGCACCATGGTACATGGTGTAAAAAAGATAATGACAGTTGTCAAGGAATCCTTCCCGGGCGCCTTTTTTGGTATCCATGCACATAATGACTGTGGATTGGCTGTGGCCAACTCCATAGCTGCTGTTGAAGCAGGCGCTAAAATGGTTCATGGCACTATAAATGGTTACGGAGAGCGCTGTGGAAATGCCGACCTCATTTCAGTCATAGCCAATCTACAGTTAAAAATAGGCAAAAGATGTATCAATGATTCCAAAATAAGGCAACTGACCGAGGTTTCAAGATATGTGAGCGATATAGCAAATATACCGCCATTAAATGAAAGGCCTTTTGTTGGACGAAGCGCCTTTGCACATAAAGGCGGAGTACATGTAAGCGCAATACAAAAAAGTCCCCTCGCCTATGAACATATCAAGCCTGGGGCGGTAGGCAATAGGCGCCGTGTGCTTGTTTCAGATCTCTCAGGTAAAAGCAATATAGAATACAAGGCCAACGAGATGGGTCTTACCTTAGGGGGCAATGGCTACGACAGTAACAGAATTGTGAAGGAGATCAAGCAAATGGAGGACCAGGGGTATCAATTCGATGCCGCTGAAGGCTCCCTTGAACTCCTGATAAAGAAGTTCACGGGACAATTTAAAGAGCCCTTCTCTCTGCACTCTCTGAGGGTGATCAATGAGAAAAATAAGGATGGCGGGTCCATATCACAGGCAACTATAAAGATATCGGCTGAAGGGGAAGAAGAAATCACTGCTGCCGAAGGCAATGGTCCTGTGAATGCTATGGATAATGCCCTTCGTAAGGCATTGAGCAAATTCTATCCAAGGATTAAGGAGATGGGATTGATAGACTTTAAGGTGAGGGTACTGGAGGGGAGCGCCGGAACAGCTGCAAAGGTGAGAGTTCTCATTGAATCAAGAGATGGAAGAGATATTTGGAATACAGTTGGGGTGTCAGAGAATATCATTGATGCCAGCTGGCAGGCCCTGGTAGATAGCATCTATTTTAAGTTATGCAAGGATCAGGCCGAGGAAACTCGGTTCAATTAAAGGAAAACACCATGTTTCAAATCAATTTCAAAGAGGTGAGAAAAGCCGCAGGGACTTTTGTAAAGAAACCCCTGCGGCGGGCGCTTGTCTTCATTTCAGTTGAAAACACCGCAATTTGAATCCGTGAACCCAGACAGAACACCGAAATGAAAGGAGCGTACCAATGACAGATAAAATTATTATCTTTGACACCACCCTGAGAGACGGGGAACAGTCTCCCGGATATAGCATGAACACTGTAGAGAAGATGCACCTTGCCTCCCAGCTGGAGAAACTAAGGGTAGACGTGCTTGAAGCAGGATTTCCTTCTTCTTCAGAGGGAGATTTCGAGTCAGTTCAAATGATCGCCAAAAAAATCAAGAGTATTGAGGTAGCAGCGCTTGCTCGGGCCTCTAAGGAGGATATTGATGCCGCCTGGGGGGCAATAAAGGAGGCGGCAAATCCACGCATCCACATCGTTATTGCCACCTCAGATATTCATCTCCAGCACAAATTAAAATTAAACAGGGATCAGGTTGTTGCTAGGGCGGTTGAGGCTGTTACCTATGCCAAACGATTCACTGGCAATATCGAGTTTTCAGCGGAAGATGGCTCCCGTACTGACCGAAATTTCTTATGCAGGATATTTGAAGCGGCTATTTCAGCCGGAGCAACCACTGTTAACCTTCCTGACACAGTGGGATATGCAATACCAGGCGAGTTTACAGATCTCATCAAGTACATAAAGGGTAATACTCCCAACATTGGCAAGGCAATTCTTAGCGTTCATTGTCACAATGACCTGGGTTTGGCAACGGCCAACACCCTTGCGGGTATTAATGCCGGGGCGCGGCAGGTCGAGGTTACAGTAAATGGCATTGGGGAGAGGGCAGGCAATACATCCCTTGAAGAGGTGGTTATGGCCCTTCACACGCGAAGGAATTACCTTAGTTATTTCACTGAAATAAACACAAAAGAGATATATCCCTCGAGTCATTTACTGGCTATGATTACCGGCATCCCGGTACAGCCTAACAAGGCCATTGTTGGAGCAAATGCCTTTGCACATGAGGCTGGTATTCATCAGGATGGAGTCTTAAAAAATAAGACAACATATGAGATCATGGAGCCTGCTATTATCGGTCTGGAAACCAATCGTCTGGTTATGGGAAAGCATTCTGGCCGACATGCATTCAGGGATCGCTTAAGAGAGCTTGGTTATGATTTGCCTGAGAGTGATATTAACCATCTCTTTAAGAAGTTCAAAGAACTTGCAGACAAGAGAAAGGAGATTGTGGATGAGGACCTGGAGATGCTGGTTGCCGAGGAGATACTGCGTGTTCAGGATACCTATAAGCTCAAATACCTCAATGTGACAAGCGGCACGGCTACGGTTCCGACTGCAACAGTACAGATGGAAATCGAAGGTAAGGATGAACAGAAGGCGGGATTTGGAATCGGCCCTATCGATGCCACCTTTAATACCATTGCAGAGATGGCCGGTTCACCATCAAAACTCCTCAATTTTTCCATTGACTCCCTCACCGGTGGCACCGATGCCCAGGGGAGCGTGACAGTTCGATTGGAAGAAGATGGGGTTCAAACACTTGGCAAGGGAAACGATCCTGACATAATAGTCGCAAGCGCCAAGGCCTATATCAATGGGCTCAACAGATTGCAGCATCTGAAACGAAACTCCCGGTCTAAAAAGACCTCGTGAGCAAGGGAATTGCTTCACCACAGGTGGGAAATATCACCCTGGATCAAGTCTTCATAGGCCGAATGGGACATCCCAGGAGCGAGGTATATACCTTGCAAGCCCGGTTATTGCCGCTGCCTCTGCTATCCTGGGATCTATAGGCGGACTGGTGGAATATATCAAGAAGAAAAGGTTAGTTGAACAAGGGTTATAACAATGAAGTCTTTATATGAAAAGTAACAATCTGAAAAAAGGAGGCATTAGATTTGAAACTGACCGGGGCTCAAATATTAATAGAGATCTTGAAACAGGAAGGAGTTGATACTGTATTTGGTATCACGGGCGGCGCCATCATCGATATCTTTGATGAGCTGGCAAAAACCGATATAAAGCATATTATGGCCAGGCATGAGCAGGGCGCAGTGCATGCTGCGGATGGTTATGCGAGAGCAAAACGAAAGGTGGGTGTATGCCTGGTGACCTCTGGCCCTGGCGCTACCAATACCGTAACAGGACTTACATCTGCCTATATGGATTCTATACCGTTAGTTGTTCTTACCGGCCAGGTGCCCACAGGCCTTATAGGTAATGATGCTTTCCAGGAGGCTGATATTGTAGGTATTACACGACCATGCACCAAGCATAATTATCTTGTAAAAAGCATCGAGGATCTTGCCAGGACTGTTAAAGAGGCTTTCTATATTGCCCGGTCAGGGCGCCCCGGTCCGGTGCTGGTTGACCTCCCCAAGGACATAATCCAGGCCAGGGAAGATTATAAACCCTTGCCACCCCCTTCCCTGAAATCCTACCGCCCGACCTATCGGCCCAATAGAAAGCAGCTCAATAAGGCTCTAAAGCTCATTCAAGAGGCCAAAAAACCGGTTATCTTTGCTGGCGGCGGCGTTATCCTATCAGAGGCATCTGTCGAGTTGACCCATTTTGCCAGGAAGCTCAACGCCCCGGTAACGGGCTCTCTTATGGGACTGGGCGCCTTTCCCGGGATAGACAGGCTCTGGCTGGGCATGCTCGGTATGCACGGCACATACCAAGCCAATATGTCTGTTGGGGCCTGTGATCTTTTAATCGGTGTTGGCGTTCGCTTTGATGACAGGGTAACTGGAAAGGTTGATACCTTTGCTCCACATGCCAGGATTATTCATATTGATATCGATCCCACCTCCATACGCAAGAACATTATGGTAACAGTGCCTATTGTGGCGGACTGCAAGGCAACGCTCACAGAGCTCAACAGGCTTATGGATGCAGAGGGGCTCACACTAAATCCGGAAAACAACAAGCGCTGGCTGGATCAGATAGCGGAATGGAAAAGCGCCTTTCCCCTGGCCTATGAACAGAAGGATATTATCAAACCCCAGTATGTGATTGAAAGGCTCTACGAACTGACAGAGGGAAAGGCCATTATCTCTACTGAGGTAGGCCAGAATCAGATGTGGGCCGCACAGTACTATCATTTTGATCGTCCAAACGCCTTTCTTACCTCCGGGGGGCTCGGCTGCATGGGATTTGGTCTCCCCGCTGCCATCGGCGCACAGGTAGCCCGCCCTAAGGAACTCGTCATTGATATTGCCGGAGACGGCAGCATCCAGATGAACATCCAGGAACTGGCAACCGCCATCCAGTATAAACTGCCGGTGAAGATCATTATTCTTAACAACCGGTACCTTGGCATGGTTCGCCAGTGGCAGGAATT
>QMLT01000144.1 GCA_003646875.1 Deltaproteobacteria bacterium | reverse complement strand
CTATTAATACTTTAATCTTGAAGAGACGGTGCTATAAAAATAAGTCACTACATCCCAGGTCTGGGCCAGGGACTTGGTGGCTGAGCTTATATCTTCCTTATCGTTTCCATCAGTTCCTTCATTAAAAGATAATTTTTCTTTCCCGGCCTGTCTTCAATGCTGCTGCATATATCCACAGCGTAAGGTTCTACGGTTGAGATGGCCCTCTCGATATTCGAAGGTTTCAGACCGCCGGACAAGATGATAGGCATTCCAAAAGCCTTGCCCCTGATGGCCAGACCCCAGTCAGAGGTTTTTCCCGTTCCCCCTCTTTTTATTTCTGAGTAGGTGTCAAAAAGAAGGGCCCTGACCTTTCCGCAATATGGTTTGATCGATCCAAGACTTGATTCGTCCCTCAAACGAAAGACCTTAATCGTATAAGGCATCAATTCATCACAAATCGCAGGGGATTCATCGCCGTGGAGTTGAACGAGATCAAGACCACAAAAGTGTATGATCCTCCTTATTGTAGCATGATCCGTGTCAACAAAGACTCCAATCGTTTGCACAAAAGGCGGAATGCTACGGATAATATCGCGTGCCTTTTCAGGGGTAATCTGCCTGGGACCTGGGGCAAATATAAATCCGAGCGCATCTACTCCCATTTCAACGGCCATTGAAGCATCCTGAGGATTTGTTATGCCGCAAATTTTAACCCGCACCATCTTACATCCTTCCTGCCAAAACCAGCTCCCTTACCTTCTCAGCTACATTATCACTCTTCATGATTGAGCTTCCGACCAGGACAGCCCGAACCCCGCTTTTTCTCAATAACTGGATATCCTTCCCGGTTCTGATGCCACTTTCACTTACAATAATATGATTTTCCGGCACCAGAGGGACCAATTTGATGGTCGTAGTGAGATTCACCTCGAAAGAATCCAGGTTCCGGTTATTGATGCCTATTATCTCAGCCCGGCACTCAATGGCTTTTTCAAGATCATACCTGTCATGCACCTCAATCAGTGAATCCAGTCCCCACTCCTGGCAGGTGTCCAATAATCTCTTTAACTGCTGCCGTGATAAAATACGGGCGATCAGAAGGATGGCGTCTGCCCCATATAAAAATGATTCTGTCACCTGGATCTCATCTATGATAAAGTCCTTGCGCAATATGGGCAAAGATATTGCCTTTTTCAGTCGTGGCAGGTCGTGTATATCTCCTCCAAAAAACTTGTTATCGGTCAGGAGTGAGATTGCCGCCGCCCCATTCTCTTCATAAATTTGGCCTATTTTTAATGTGTCTTTTCTTTTATGAATAATTCCTGTCGAGGGTGAAGCGAACTTTATCTCGGCAATAAGGTTAATCTTGCCCGGTTGGGAAATCGCGGCCTTAAAATCACGGATAGGGGGTATGTTATTATCTATATTAGTTGACGCCCATCTTTCTCTTATTCTGTCGACTTCTTTGCGTTTCTCAACCAATATCTCAGCCAATAGAGAATTCATATGAGATTTCCTTATAACTCTTTGCGGACAAAATAGGTGCATTTCTGGGTAAAGGAGACTAAGGCATCAAGCTTTTCCCTTGCACGGCCAGAATCAATAGAATCTTTTGCCCTTTCGATACCTTCTTTAAAATCACTATCAAGACCGGCAGCCACAAAGGCAGCTGATGCATTGAGTAGGACCATATCCCTCTTCGATCCTTTTTCTCCATCCAGGATGGCCTGAATAATATGGGCATTCTCCCGCGCACTCCCGCCTCTGATTGCCTCAGGCGCTGCCCTTTTGAAACCATGCTCTTCCGGTGTCATCTCAAAGGTAGTCACCTTCCCTTCCTTCAGGTGCGAAACCCTGGTAGGCCCGCAGATGCTTATCTCATCAAAGGTTCCCTCTCCACAGACCACAAATGCCTCTCTGGTCCCGAGTTTTTCAAGGACATGGGCCATCTTCTCGGTCAGCTCCAGGGCATAGACGCCTAAGAGCTGGGCTGTAGCCCCGGCCGGGTTTGTCACAGGACCGAGAAGATTAAATATGGTGCGTATCCCTATTTCCCGCCTCGGCCCTGCAGCATGTTTCATGGCTCTATGAAAAAGAGGCGCAAAGAGAAACCCTATCCCTATCGTCCTGATGCATTTTTCCACATCGGCGCTGGCGATATCCAGTTTCAGATCCAGCGCTTCGAGGACATCGGCGCTCCCGCAATGACTGGAGACAGCCCTGTTGCCATGTTTTGCCACTTTGACCCCGGCTCCTGCGACAACAAAGGCAGTAGCGGTTGAGACATTAAAGGTGTTTGTGCTATCTCCCCCTGTCCCACAGGTATCCAGAATTGTTTCGTCCTCTGCATTGATCTCATCCCGATCAACATTTACCCTGTTAGAAAGTCCCGAACTTGAGGTCGGTTCTGAAGATTTTCTGAACGAATGGTTTGGAGTGGATCCAAAGCCCTTTCCAGAATTTCTAATGGGGTCTACCATATGATTGTTAAGATATATTTTCTCTGCCTTTGCCCTCATTGTCCTGGCAGCGCCGGTAATTTCGTCCACTGTCTCCCCTTTTATTCTTAGAGCCGTGATAAATGAGCCAATCTGGGCAGGCGTGGCCTTGCCGGTCATAACTTCCCCCATGACCACTTCCATCTCTTCTTCTGTAAGATTATCTCCACGGACAACTTTTGCAATAGCCTTTTTGATCATGATTCCATTCCTCATCTGGTTAATTTTTTGTCATAAAAAATAGGCGCTATAGGCTCAATCCACATTATTTTTCTCTTTGTGGTACATCCTGAATAATTCCCTCGCAATAATCATTTTTTGAACATTAGAAGTGCCTTCCAGATATTCCATACCCCTGGCATCGGCGCTCAATTGGTTAATCAAGTCGTTTTTCAAGTAACCTCTCCCGCCCATTAATATCTGTGCTTTGGCAGCTATATCCATAACCATTTGAGATGCAAACAGTTTGGCCTGTGAAGAGCTCATCCTGTAATAAGGGGTGCCAAACTGCCTCAAGGCCTGAAAGCAGAGTCCTCTGGCTGCATTTATTTTGGAGTACATATCTGAGATCTGAAAACTGATATCCTGACTACTGGTCAAGGGATGATCGAATTGTTTTCTCCGATGAGCGTAATGATAGATTTCACGAAAAATCCGGTAAGCCAATCCACAACAGATGCCTGCAATATGAATTCTTCCTCTATCAATGACATCGAGTGTCAGGAGCAGACCCATTCCTTCATTTCCAACCATATTTGCCAAGGGCACAGGAGAGTCCTTAAAAATGAGTTTCCCTGTCGGCAATATTTTCAATCCTTCTTTTTCTGGTAATCTGTTTATTGTGAAGCCTGGTGTGTCACTTTCGACGATAAGTACGCTCAGGGAGCGGGGACCCTTGATATCTTTTGTGCTGGCAAGAACAGTATATACATCTGCCAGTCCACTGTTAGAGATAAAAATCTTCTGCCCGTTAACCAGATAATGATGATCAACCTTTTTTGCCATGAGTTCAACAGCGCCTGCGTCCGATCCAGCCTTTTCCTCAGTTATGGCAATGGCTCCTAAATGCCCTTGCGCCATCCTGGGAAGAAATTCCTGCTTTTGTTTTTCAGTACCCATGGCCAGTATGTCGATAGCCCTCCCATGTGACACAAAAATAATGCCCATACCTGGAGAAGAGTAACCTAATAGTTCCATTGCAAAGTAGATATCCTCCTCTGAGGTTTTTTGTCCTCCATATTCAGGGGGCACAAAGAGCTCAAAAAAATGGGCCTCTTTCAAGGCATAGATCACCTGATCCCACTCTTTGGGAAATACAGCCCTACCATTTTCTATTTTCGAATCCATAAAAGAATAGGCAGGAATGACCTTGTCTCTGAGGATAGTAATAAAATTCTCCACATATTCCTTTTTCCTCCAACCTGGCTGAAATGAATCAAGAATGTCTACAAGATTATCCATAAAAGCAACCTCCTTCACTTTGCATAAAGATCGTTAAAATTCTTAATAACATGACTCCCAACATCCGTTAAAATTGATTCAGGATGAAATTGGACCCCCTCCACTCTATATTTACGGTGTCTCAAACCCATAATTTCCCCTTTATCAGTCCATGCGCTGATCTCCAGGCAGTCCGGCAGTGTATCCATATCCGCGATCAGCGAATGATAACGGGTAGCCTCAAATGGATTTGGGATGCCCTCATAGATGGTTTGTCCATCGTGACAGATCCGAGAAACCTTGGCGTGCATGATTCTGTCAGCCTGAATCACTTTACCTCCAAAGGCCACGGCGATGGATTGATGTCCCAGGCAAACACCCAGCACAGGGATCTTAGGGCCAAAATGACGAATGGCCTCCACAGAGATACCAGCCTTGGCCGGGGTGCCGGGTCCGGGGGATACAACCAGAGCAAAGGGTTCAAGCGCCTCCAGTTTCTCCGGTTCCAGGCTATCATTTCGAAAGACCCGCACATCTCTCCCGAGACACTCCAGCATCTGGACCAGATTGTAGGTGAAAGAATCGTAGTTATCGATTACAATAATCATGCGTTGCCATTTCAAGCGCACTGAGCATAGCCTCTCCCTTGCTCAATGTTTCATGAAATTCCGCTTCAGGAACAGAATCAGATACAATGCCTGCTCCCACCTGAAAAGAAAGCCTATCCTTGAAAACGACTATGGCGCGGATGGTAATGCAGAAGTCCATGTTATTGTTAAACCCGAAATAGCCTACTGCCCCTGCATATGGCCCTCTTGGGGATGGTTCCAGTTCGCTGATGATTTCCATGGCCCTGATTTTGGGGGCCCCTGTAACGGTCCCCGCCGGGAAAGTCGCCCTAAATAGGTCAAATCCATCCAATTCTGGTTTCAATAGCCCTTCCACTCTGGAAACAATATGCATCACATGGGAGTAACGCTCCACCTCCATCAGTCGAGGCACAGTGACAGAGCCAGGCATAGCCACCTTTCCCACATCGTTTCTCCCCAGATCAACCAACATGATATGCTCGGCCCGCTCCTTAGGATCTGCCAGGAGTTCTTTTTCCATATCCGGATCTTTTTCAGGGGACTCCCCCCTGTGCCGGGTGCCTGCGATTGGTCGAAGCTCTATCTTTCTATCGGTAAGGCGGACAAGGATTTCAGGTGAGGATCCTATTAACTTTATCTCTCCAAAATTGAGGTAAAACATATAAGGAGATGGATTGATGCTCCTCAGATTCCGATAAATGGTGAAATCATCGCCGGTCTTATTTCCTGAAAATCTCTGAGAATGGACTACCTGAATGACATCGCCTGCAACGATATAATCCTTGGCCTTCCTAACTGCCTCCTCAAAGCCCTCTTTACTAAAACTTGCCTCAAGATCAGAGACGGAAAATGGATTTCCTGGTGGGATAGAAAATAAAGGACGTTGGAGTTCAGCAATAGTCTCATCTATTT
>QMLT01000143.1 GCA_003646875.1 Deltaproteobacteria bacterium | reverse complement strand
TCTATATTCTCCAGGAGGCGCTTAAGGGTGGGCTGGATAAAATACGAGAGGCAGAGGTGCTCCTTGTAGGCGGCCATAGCGTTGAGGATAATGAATTTAAGTATGGGCTTTCCGTGACAGGAACCATCAACCCACAAAAGGTTTTTTACAATAAGGGTGCCAGAGCGGGCGATAAACTCATCCTTACAAAACCTCTGGGCACAGGTATCATAAACACCGCGCTCAAGGGAGGGTTGGCAGAAGAAGATCATGTTGCTAAAGCAATCGAATGCATGAGCAGTCTAAACAGGAAAGCAGCAGAGCTTATGGCTGAAGTGGAGGTACACGCTTGCACCGATGTCACCGGTTTCGGCCTTTTGGGTCATGCATGCGAAATGATTGGGGGAGAGGATGTGGGAGTGATGATTTATTCCTCAAAGGTCCCTATTATCACTGGGACAGAGGAGTATGCCGCGATGGGGTTAATCCCTGCAGGCACCATACGAAATCGGGACTTTAACCTTCATATGATACAAACCTCTGCCGAGATAACCGATGAAAAACTTTTGATCCTCTTTGATGCCCAAACATCAGGGGGACTGTTATTCTCTGTTTCCTCACAGCAAGCGGAAGGATTGCTCAAAAGGCTACATGAGGAGGGCATAAAAGAGGCCGCTATTGTAGGTGAGGTAGTATCGGAACCTAAGGGAAAGATTATGGTGACATAGCAGAGAAATAAGCGGGTGCTAAAGACAGGAAACAATATGGAGTAAAAAGCGAAATCTGAGATCACTTCTTTTAAGGAAGTTTATTTTCGTTTGACCTGAGAAGGATAAGGTCTTTGAAAGTAATGAATTCAAGGTCATCGAAGATCAGGTTATCACACTGAATGAGTAAGGGAACAAAACCTGGGACGAAAGAGTCGAACTATTTTTACCCTGTCCATTTTGTGAGAAGAGACATATTTTTGATGTAAATAAATTGACGTATTCTTTTACTCCTGATGATTAGGTTTCAATAAAAAATGTCAAGACGGGCTATAAGATTTCTCAATCAAAAAGGCATTCATTTTAAACTTGTAGAGTACATACATGATGTAAAAGGGGCCTCATTTGCAGCGAAATCCACGGGATTTCCTATGGAAAGAGCAATCAAGACGCTCGTTGTTGATCTGGGTCGAAAGGGCAACGTCATTGTCCTCATGCCAGGAGATAAAAGCATAAACCTGAAAAGATTGGCCGAGGCCCTTTCAGTAAAAAGGTCTGCCATAGTGGCGCTATTTCGTGAACGCCGCACTAATAAAAATGATTAAAAGCGGCAGGTTTGAGGAAATCTACGAGAAATGGTTTGGTCTGAACGGTGATGTTCCATTGCCTATGAGCAATGAATACAAACCGAATCATTATACCACCGTTTACTACTGAATTTCTGACTTGCTTTAAGAACTCGGCGCTGACGATGATCATAGGCGTAATGGAAATAACACATACGGCCTATTATATCGATTCATTTACATGGCACGGCCTGGAAACGACCACAGCGGCCAGCCTGGTCTATATATGCATCGCGTTATGCGTTGTCTTTATGTCGTTTGTAGAAAAAAGAATTCGCATTCCAGGTATGATGGCCAGGGGACAATAAGCCATGGACTTGGACGTCATTGCAATAAACTTTAAATTCATGCTTGTGGGTCTAGCTCTAACTTTCCAGTTAGCCCTGATTACAATGGCGGGCGGTTTGCGGGTTGGCATTATTTTGGTCCCGTCTACACCTGGGCGGAGGTTCAAAATTCACTTTTAAAAGGACTTAGACGATGATTTACCTTGATTATAATGCTACCACTCCGGTAGCCCGTGAGGTGGCTGAAGCTATGATGCCTTTTATACTTGAGCATTTTGGAAACCCCAGCAGCTCACATTCCCTGGGAAAGAGGGCAAAGGAAGCGTTAGAAAAGGCACGCGGTCAGGTGGCCGAACTCCTGGGGTGTGCATCCAGCGAAATTGTTTTTACCAGTGGAGGGAGCGAATCAAACAACACAGTACTGAAGGGTGTGGCCCAAAGGTTAAGTGAAAAAGGTCGTCACATCATTACCACGGAGATCGAACATCCTGCCATATTCAATCCCGCAATCTTTCTCATGGAAAACGGCTGGGATGTAAGCTTCCTTCCTGTAGATCAATTTGGCTCCCTGGACCCAGACAATGTAAAAAAGGCCATCCGGAAAGACACCGTACTCATTTCGGTCATGCATGCCAACAATGAAACGGGAACCATCCAGCCAATTCAGGAGATTGGTCATATCTCAAGGGAACATGGCATCCTTTTCCATACTGATGCTGCCCAATCTGTTGGCAAGGTGGAAACTGATGTAAATCATCTGGGTGTAGATTTTCTAACTGTGGCCGGCCACAAACTCTATGCCCCCAAAGGAGTAGGAGCCCTCTATATCCGCAATGGAATAGAGATTGAGCCCTTCATTCACGGGGGCGGTCAAGAGATGGGCCGTAGAGCAGGCACTGAAAATATCATTTACAATGTAGGTTTGGGAGTGGCCTGTGAACTGGCCAGAAAGAATATGAAGGATGATATGGTCCGTCTTACTGCGCTACGGGATCGACTCCATGATAAAATAATCGCAGGTGTTCCAGAAGCAGTACTTAATGGACATCCCGAAAACCGTCTTCCAAATACTCTCAATCTCTCTTTCCCCGGGTTTATAGGAGGAAAAATCCTGGAGGAGATTCCAGGTCTTTGCGCCTCCACTGGCGCTGCCTGCGAAGACCGTTCAGTGACAATTTCTCATGTCCTTGCAGCTATGGGTGTCTCACGGGAGATAGGAATGGGTGCTATTCGCCTCACTCTTGGTCGGCCTACTACCGAGGACGAGGTTGATCAAGTGGCGGAGTGGATAGTCGAAAGAGTGAGATTATAGAGAGTCTCAGAGAAGCTGCCATTGTTGGCGAGGTAGTATCGGAACCTAAGGGAAAGATTATAGTGACATAAATGATGGATCACTCATTCCTGGCATAGGAAAATTGAGAATTAAACAACTCGTTTTGGATCTAAACGTAACAATCGCCCTGGACGGAAAGATAATACAGGGTGTGGCGGAAAGGCTTGATCGGTTGTACAGATTACTGGACGTCTTTATTGTCAACTCTGATACGAGGGGTGATGCAGAAAGAGTAACAAAAGGTTTAAAAGCCAAGCTACATAAGATAAAAGAAGGAGATGAATGCGCTCAAAAACTTGAACTTGTCAGGAAGATAGGGCAGAGGGGAACTGTTTCTATAGGAAACGGTTCCAACGATGTTCTTATGCTGAAAGAATCCCTGCTCGGAGTCTGCATATTGGGAAGGGAAGGGACATCCGGGGATGCAATCATGGTTGCTGATATTATCATTGCTGACATAAATGATGCCCTTGATCTTCTGCTGAACCCGGACAGGCTGGTGGATACGCTCAGAAAATGATCAAAGGATTTTTGCTGTATTTTTCGCTCCCCCATCTTCTCTTTTTCTGCTTCATATACTTCCAGTTTTATTTTCTAAGTCACAATTCACAAGGCCAGGTAATCATTTATTAGCTCAACCGACCTATTTGATAGAGAGAGCAGTCATTAGTTTCAAAACCTGTTTGCATACAGTCTGCAAGGGTGATATTGTAACTGGCAACTTACTTAGATTGTGGGAGGCAAATGAATTAAGAGACATAAGCCCTCATGCAGGGAATGAAGGATTGCGGATATATTTCACCAGAAAGAGATTTTTTGTCATTTTATCTAACTCCAATTTATAGAATAAGGTATTATGAATAATTAAGATCTTTGGCACATTTTTTTCTTGTTTTACAAAATTATGTTAAATTATACGTAATAAAGATACTTAATAATCAAGAAGGGAGAGTCCCATGAAATACAGAAATGTCGTTTTGTTTTTTGTAATCGCAAGTCTTTTTCTGCTGTTTGTACCTCAAAAGGCTGTTTCGCAAGCAATTGGTTCAACAGTTACATTAAGGATCCCTAATCTTCCGAGTGGTGGTTGAGGGGAGCCACAAGATAGGATAAGGTCTATCCTAACAAGTATTGAAGGGGTATTGGAGTACAATCTACATGCCAAATCTTTTACAGTGACTGTAACGTTTGATAATAAGAAAACCAGCGTTGACAAGATTATAGAAAGACTTTCAAAGGGAGGGTATCCAGTTTCAGGAAACCCTCGATGGGTAAAGTAATAACTTTAAACAGCCAAAGAATTGCTTTTCTAACTATAATTAAGACATTTGAGCATTGACACTTATCTATGGACTAACAAATGTAATCTAAACTTTTTAGGGTGGTTTTCTATAGGGTCCCAACCTGCACACAAGAGGAAACAGTTAAATATTACACCGGTTAAAATTATTTACAGACTCTTATACATTCCATTGTCATTCTGCTTCTTTCTCCTCCATCGCTGGGTCAACATGGACGATGATCCGCTCGAGATCTACAACCTCTTCTGCCAGACAACTCTCCACCGCCTTGGCGATTCGGTGTCCATCGGTGACGGTCAGTCGTCCATCGACCACAATATGAAGTTCCATTTGGTATAACCCTCCGGAGGTTCTGGCTCTGAGGTCATGCATGTCGATCACCCCGTCCACACTCAGCGTGCATTTTCTGATCTTGCTCAGGATTTCGGGTTGGGGGGCGGTGTCGATAAATTCACGCAGAGCGCCCCAAAGGATCTCAAGGCCAACCTTAATAATGAAAAATGAAACACACAAGGCGGCTAAGGAGTCAAGTATCTGCCATGAAGGCTTGATGCGCGCTCCAGCCACGCCCAGCAAGACGGCCACAGAAGAGAGGGCATCTGAACGCTGATGCCATGCGTTAGCAATAATCGCCGTGCTTTTTATGCGCCGTCCGGTGCGTACTGTATAATGATAAAGAGATTCTTTCAAAGCAATGGACACGCCAGCTCCTGCCAGGGCCAGCCATGTGGGGTGATATTCAATATGATGGTAGATGTTCCATGCAGCCTTTATCCCTAAGTACAGCGCCGTTGCAATTAAGGCGAGCCCTACGATGGAAGATGCCATGGTCTCGATACGAGCGTGGCCAAAGTGATGTCTCTCATCAGGGGCCTTTCGACCAATCTTCAGACCGAGCAGAACAACAAAGTCGGTAAAGAGGTCTGAGACGGAGTGAACCGCATCAGCGACGAGGGCCTGGCTATGTCCGAATATCCCGGCCAAGAACTTGAGCAGAATTAAAAAGGCATTGACGAGGACGCCAACCAGTGTAACCGACCTGCCAGCTTTGGCTAAATCTGTCCTCGATTCAAGCATAGGTTTTTCCAACACTGGCAGACTCCGTGTTTGTTATTGACAACATCTGATATCGATTTCCCGATTCATGTGGAATGTATCGAGAAAGATGATCAGCATGGGCCCTTTGGAGCCAAAGGAATTGGTGAGCCTGTGCTTGTTCCAACTGC
>QMLT01000142.1 GCA_003646875.1 Deltaproteobacteria bacterium | reverse complement strand
GATATGGGGTAACTTCTCAATAAGTTGGGGTATCTGTCAGGCAATAAGGCACAACAAGGCCTACATAAAGTCAGGGATCATGGGTATGTCTTTTTTTGCTCCATGCCCTTAATAAATAGGGGGCATCAGCGTGCCCCCATAAATCGGGACACACGTGCAACGTGGACTTTACTATTATGCGACTTGTCGGTTGGTGTCCCAATTTATGGGGGTCTGCCAGTGCATCAGTTATAGGGCATGAGACAAAAAAAGACATACCCATGCTCCTTAAATGCAGCATTTTTAAGCTGCTGCCCCAACTTATTGAGAAGTTACCTCCGTTTGTACCAGTTACGAAAGTTTCTTATTTCATCCTTATATCGGAATTTCAGATTTGTATAATTACTTTGACAACCATTTACAGTTTATATATGTTTGGGGGCAGGTTAGTATTGAGGAATTTGACAGAAAATAGATTAAAAAGTAGACAATGAAAGAAGAATCTACATTTTTAGATCAGTTTGCCCCTTACATTAGCAAGGTAAACGAGGAACTTGATAAAATCCTTGACTCTGATGTTCCTTTGATAAGAGAGGTGGGAAGGTATAGCTTGCTTGGAGGAGGTAAAAGGCTCAGGTCACTATTCTTTATTTTATCCTGCCAACTCTGCAATTATAACGAGAAGGATATATATACCATTTCCGCCATTTTTGAATGTCTTCACGCAGCAAGCCTTTTACATGATGATGTCCTTGATAATGCCTCAATCAGAAGGGGTAGATCGTCAGCAAACCAAATTTGGGGGAACTCCACAGCAGTCTTAGTGGGTGATTTTCTCTTTTCCAGATCTTCAAGGGTATTAGTTGAGCAAAGGCATGTTGAATTGTTAAAGATTCTTGCAAACACCGCTACCAGGATGACAGAAGGCCAGATGTTGGAACTTATTAACACCCATAACTGGGGTATAACAAAAAGGGAATATACGGATATAATTACTTCCAAAACAGCTGCGCTTATATCAGCCGCCTGTGCAAGTGGCGGTATAATGGCCGGGGCAAAGAAAGAGAATATTCAATCATTGAAAAACTTTGGCCTCAATGTGGGTATTGCCTTTCAGATTGTCGATGATATCTTTGACTATACATCTACGGTTGAGAAAGCTGGTAAACCTATAGGTAATGACCTAAGAGAGGGGAAGATCACTCTTCCCTTAATTTATGCTCTTTCCTGCCTGGATGAAGGCGAAAGAGATAGGCTGGAAGATTTGTTTAAGAATGGAGAGGCCTCAGAGAAAGATTATTCAAGAGTAACAGAACTCGTAAAAGATAATGGTGCTATTAAGAAATGCCGTAAGGATGCCATGTCCTACGCTGATCTTGCTGAAACTCAACTCCGTCTCTTTCCTGATTCACCAGTAAAAGAATCCCTTTTAGAATTAAATCGATTTATCGCCAATAGAAGCTATTAGCAATTATAAAACCTTGACTGCCACCTCTCCATAGGGAATTGAATCATCCGGTATAATATCTTTTATCACGGATCCTGTTATAGCCTCAATGCGCCTCATTCCACTCTTTTTGTAACCCACAAGGAGGGGAATTTCCTTTTGAGGGGCGTATAACAAAATATCTTTTGTCTCACCCATTACCGGGAGATAGGGTCTTATTTTTTCAAGGTAAATAGCAGAGCGAACCAGAAATCCCAGGGATGGATGCCATGGTCCTGCAATTATTTCCCCTTTTTCAAGGAGAGATGGCGAAGACATGAGCCCGATCCTGATCACAGGAATCCCGGCATTTTCCAGTCTTATGCAGGCCTCTTTACAAAGATTGATCGTATCTTTAAGTCCCATTGGTGTGTATCTTCTCTGTTTATACCATTGAGCGAGCTTTGTGCCCTTGATAATGAGTGTCGGATAAAGCCTGGCCATATCAGGTTTTAGGCCAATAATTTTGTCAATGGTGTCCATGAATATCTCTTTAGAATCTCCTGGCAGACCAGGCATGAGTTGTGCTCCAACGGTAAATCCCCTTCTTTTAAGTATTTCGAACGCATTAACGGTATCTTGTGACGTATGCCCTCTATTGGAAAGGAGCAGGACTCTATCGTCCATGGACTGAACTCCAAGCTCCACAGTGGATACATTAAAGGACTCAAGTATTTTGAGCCTATCTTCACTGAGAGAATCTGGCCGTGTAGAAAGACGGATTGATTGTATGATGTTTTTTTCTATGTAAGGTCTAACCGCATCAAGTATTTTCGTCATGTAGGCAATTGGCAGAGATGTAAAGGTACCTCCGTAAAATGCCACCTCTTTTTGTTTTTGAGTAGAAAAGTGTTTTGACTTTATTGCCAACTCAATCGTATTTCTTATCTCATCTGGTGTACGCTGTTTTCCCGATAAATTGGTGATGGTTTCCTGTTGGCAAAACACGCATCTATGCGGGCAGCCCTGGTGTGGAAGAAATATAGGTATGATAAAATATCTTACTATTTTTTTAGACAAGCCAGGGCCTCCTTTGCGGCGTTCTGTTCCGCTTCCTTTTTGTTTTTTCCTTTCCCTCTTCCTATTAATTTTTTTTTCAAGTATACTGATATATAGAAGGTCTTGTTATGGTCAGGGCCTGTTTCTTTTTCGACTCTGTATTCTGGAGGTGATTGAAAGGTATCTTGAGAGTATTCTTGCAACTCAGTTTTGAAGTCATTAAGTGATTTGCCAAGGTTGGTCTTATTCAATAATGGGCTGAAAAGTTTTGCAATTATCCTTAGGGCTTCTGCAAAACCACCATCAAGGTAAATTGCCCCAATAAGAGCCTCAAAGGCATCAGATATAATAGAGGGTTTCTTTCTGCCATTTGTTTGTTCTTCTCCCTTTCCCAGGAGAAGGTAATCTCCTAATCGTAACTCATGGGCAATGTGATAGAGACCGCTTTCACTGACCAGCGAAGCCCTATATTTAGATAGATCCCCTTCTTTTATTTCAGGAAATGATTCCATAAGTAGGTGACTAATAGCCAGGCTAATAACTGCATCCCCGAGAAACTCTAATCTTTGATTATCAGATATCCCTAATTCATCTCTCTCATAAACATAAGAAGGGTGACGAAAGGCCTGTAAGATTAATTCCTGATTGTTGAAGGAATAATCAAGAATTGTAGCTAATGTATCAGGATTTTTCGGGAATTTAGGATTATTCATTACAATGGCATACTAAAATTAATACCCCTCAAAGTCAAGACGATTAATAATGGATACCGTAAATGAACTTTTTGCTTTAACAGATATAGGGCGATAATGTTAATGTTCAAATTCAGAGCGAAAAGTAAATAATGAGAATAAAAATATTTGACCTTTAATTGTTATTTGATATAAAAATTAATCCTTTAAATAGAAACAATGGCAATGAACTTAAAAAAAACCAGAAAAGTTATTCTTGATCAAGAAGATATAAAGCAAGCCCTGAAAAGAATTGCGCAAGAGATAATTTCCAAGCACAAATCTTTGAAAGATATTGTTTTAATTGGAATTAGAACCGGAGGCGCTTTTTTGGCCTATCGTCTACGAGATGAGATTTCTAAAAAAGATGAGGAGAAACCTCCAACTGGTGTACTGGATATTAATTTATACCGTGATGATTGGACGAGGATAGGCCCCAACCCAAAATTGGGGAGCACAGAGATTACCTTTTCCTTAGACGATAAAATGATTATTTTAGTAGACGATGTGCTGTATACAGGCAGGACAATAAGAGCAGCAATGGATGCGCTGATAGATTTTGGTAGACCGAAAAAGATTGAGCTGGCTGTGTTAATAGACAGAGGGGAGGAGCAAAGGGAACTACCCATAATGGCTAATTATGTAGCTAAGGAATGGCAGACCTCTGGAGACGCCACTGTTAATGTCTATTTAAAGGAAAATGGGGCTAATGACCAGGTTGTAGTAGAGGGAAAAGAGGATAACTTATAGGAGGAGAACTTCATGCATTTAACACTATCTGTTACCACAAGAAACCGATCGGAGATGATAGACATTACCTCCAAGATAGAGGAGGAATTGAATAGATCAGGATTAAAAGATGGGGTGTGCTTTCTCTTTGTGCCGCATACTACAGCCGGTATAACAATTAATGAGAGCGCTGATCCAGGTGTTGCAACGGATATCCAGGAAATGCTTAATAAACTTATCCCCTGGGAAGGATCTTACAGGCATCTGGAAGGAAACTCTGCTGCTCACATTAAAAGTAGTTTGATAGGGAATTCAGTAATGGTTTTTGTTGAATCAGGCCATCTAAAATTGGGTACATGGCAGGGGATTTTCTTTTGTGAGTTTGATGGACCTCGATCAAGAAAACTATATATAAAATTTCAGTAAATAATTTTAGGTTTTTCCTTGACACCCCTATATCGCTTTGTTAAATAGCCTGCTAAAAAACAAGATTTAGCCTGGCCAAATGTGCGTAAAAATACTCAAAATAATTTTACACAAGGAGGATTAGATATGTATAAGGTAGAAGTTGATCATGATAAATGCGTTGGTTGCGAAGAATGTGTTGATGTATGCCCATCAGATGTTTTTGAAATACAGGATGAAAAGTCAGTTCCTGTGAATGCAGAGGAGTGCATTGGCTGTGAAAGTTGCATAGAAGTCTGCGAATCTGATGCTATTACAGTAACAGAAGTTGAGGATTAAACTCCAAAGATTGAAAACAAATGCCGCTCTTTAATAGGTATTAAGAGCGGCATTTTTCTGCCTGTTAGTTTAAATTTTGGAAGCACGTAGATGGTGCTTGATTAATGGATTATCCGCTTTTCCATATAGGGTATAATGCCCTTTTAAAATCTAACCGGACTTACTTTTTCTTTTCATGGCAGTCGTTACATTTCCTTGTGGGTCCGGCTTTCTTGCCAGCCTTCTCTAATTGTTTGTGGCACCCCTGACAATTTTTATGGTAGGCCAGCATTAATTTCTTTACCTTGCCTTTTGATTTTACGGCATCATGACATGCTGAACATTTTTGGACAGGATCTCCCTCTTTATAGGTATTCTTTCCCTCTTTATACACATGATGACACTCCGTGCAGGCAAGCTTATAATCTACGTGGTGTTTTCCATGAGAAAATTTGACAGCACCTTTTTTGTACTTTGTAAATGCGTCTGACTTGATACTGATTTCATCCGGGCAATCTGTTGCTATAAGTATGCCTGCGCCAGTAAACAAGGCTATAGATATGATAACTGTGCTTAAAAACAAAATCCGCTTTTTCATGAGATTCTACCCTCCTTCCACTTTTTGATAAGTATAAATAATCAATACTATATTTGCAAGAGTAAATTTTATAAGGCTTTCCTACCCCTCCTTCCTGTAGCATATAAGCCCACACTGTAAACACCTCTCTGACTCAGCCTTTGCCATCTGCTCATCAAGGCCGAGCTCAACCTCTTTAAAGCTCAATCTTCTCTCATCAACAGAAAGCTCAGGCATATGCGCCCTGTCAGATTCTTTTACTCTTGCAAGCTCTTCCACAT
>QMLT01000141.1 GCA_003646875.1 Deltaproteobacteria bacterium | reverse complement strand
TAAATGAAGTGTGCAGAAGTTTAAAATCGAATGTTGAACAAAAATTAGTTCTGTTAAAATTAAAGATTTCCTAAAAGCCAATCCTTTTATTAGCTATTCCTTTGACATTGATTATCTCTCTCTTTACAGTAAGGTGCCATGGAATGTCCCCCTTTTATTGCTTACTATTTTTTGGTTTTCAACCTTTGAGAAATTCACTATAAATCAATTTACCATAGCTGCTTTTAATCAATATTAATGGTTGGAGTCCACTATCGGTATGAAATTCATAAGGACGAACTTCCATGCCCTCCGGCCACAACGAAGAATGAAAGTAGTTGAGTGGTCAAGTAGTTAAGTGGTTGAGTAGTAAAGACCTTAATTTTAGGCACTTTAGGCCATTTAGTTCACTTTAGGCACTTTCATATAAATAGTAAAAAGCTAATGGATCTGAATATGGAGGAGGCAAAGAGGTGAAGAAGGCGCTGATCCTCATAGTATTGTTGATATTCATTGGGCTTGCCTTTTATTTAACGGAGATGAGCCCTAAAAAGGAGATTAAGGCCAATCCTCCTACAGCGCAGAACCGCAACAAACAGATTCCTGTGGAAACTATCTCACTTCATCTTGGCTCTATTGATCGCAGGCTACATCTGACTGGGACTATTATTTCTGAGGCAAGGGTAGATGTATTATCCAAGGTCTCAGGCATCCTGGAAAAGATTCAGGTGGAGCAGGGAGATAGGATAAAGGCAAATCAGGTTATTGCCATGGTTGAGAGGGAGGAGAAGGAGGCGCACTTACAGGAGGCCCAGGCTGCCCTTGATGTACTTCGTGCCAGATGGGCTCAGATGGAAACCGGTGCTCGACCGGAGGAGATTACCCAGTCTGAGCAACTGGTCCGTCAAACCAAGGCCAGTTGGGAGACCAGCCTTGATAATTATATGAGGTTGAAAAACCTTAAAGAAAGGGATTTTATCTCTCAACAGCGCCTGGATGAGGCCATGTTGCAGGTCACCATTAGCGAGGCGGAATACAGGTCGGCAAAGGAAAAATTGACATTGTTGAGAAAAGGAGCAAGGCAGGAGGACCGCGATGCACTTCTGGCCCAGATCCGTCAAGCAGAGGCTGCACTGAGACTCGCCCAGATACATCTGAAGAATACAACGATACGTGCCCCCATTAGTGGAATTATCAGCAAGAGGTTTCTGGATCAAGGCGCCTTTGTAAGCACAACTGCTCCAATCGTGAGGATTGTAGCCATGGATAGAGTCAAGGCCCTTGTTCAGGTGGTGGAGAGTGATCTCGCTCAGCTCAGGGTTGGTGCCAAGGCTGATATACATGTAGATGCATATCAAGAGCAGGTTTTTCGGGGCGAGGTGTCAAGCATCAGCCCCACTGTCGATCCTGAAAGCAGAATGGCAGATGTGGAAATCGAGGTGGAAAACATAGATCACCGGTTGAAGCCAGGGATGTTTGCCAGGGTGAATCTCGTTGTACAGAGGCGAGATGGAGTTCTTTTGCTAGTAAAAGATTCCCTCATAAGAGAACGTGGGCATACAAGGGTATTTGTGCACGAAAATGGCAGGGCATTACTCAGGGAAATCAGTCTTGGGCTTGAGGGAGAAAAATACGTGGAGGTCTTGAGGGGATTGCGAGAAGGTGAGGAGGTTATAGTAGCAGGTCAATATGAATTAAAGGATATGATGCCCGTGAGGGTTATACGGAGACACAAAATCCCATGAACCTCTCGAATCTGGCTGTTCGAAGACCGATCACTACATCGATGTTTTTCCTCGCCATCCTAATCTTTGGATCCATCTCTTTGTTGCGCCTTCCAATAGATATCTTGCCGGATATAACCTACCCAGCCATCACTATCTATACGAAATATGAGGGAGCCGGGCCCCAGGAAGTCGAGAGGCTCATCACCGAGATTATTGAAAAAAGCGTCAGCACCATAGAAAATGTCAAGGAGATTCGCTCCACCTCTGATGAGGATGCCTCCACTGTAACAGTCGATTTTAACTGGGGAACGGACCTGGCAGAGGCGGCCAACGATATCCGAGAGCAGCTCGATCGTGTTCGTCGTTTTCTGCCGGAAGATGCAGAGAACCCATATCTATATAAATACGACCCTTCAAATCGTCCCATCCTCTTTATTTCCTTGCGAGGCCCATTCCATCCTTCCAGGCTGAGGGATTTGGCTGACGACCGGATCAAGTACGATATCGAACAGATAGAAGGTGTGGCGGCCGTTGATATATGGGGAGGCATGGAGAGAGAAATACATGTGGAAGTCAACAGAGGGAAACTTCGCTCCATCGGTCTATCCATCGATGCCCTGGTCACCATTCTTAAGGGAGAAAGCCTTTCACTTCCAGGAGGGCGCCTCGAGACAGGCAGAAGAGAGTGGTTGATCCGTCCCTTAGGAGAGTTCTCAAGCCTGGAAGATATAAAGAACATTATTGTTGCCACCAGACAAGGTAGGGCCATTTATTTGAAACAGGTGGCTGATGTGAAGGACGGGCTTAAGGAGCTCCGCAGACACCTGAGGATTAACGGTGAGCGTGGTGTGATGGTGGCTGTAAGGAAAAGGTCGGGAAGCAACACCGTCCAGGTCTCTAACCGTGTTTTAACAATTCTTCCCAGGCTCAAGAGCGTCCTTCCTGAAGGAGTTACCTTTTCTGTTGTTCTTGATACAGCAGACTTTATCAGGAAATCCATACAGCAAGTCAAACAGGTCGCCTTCATAGGGGGTATCCTGGCGATATTAGTCCTCTTTGCCTTCCTCAGAAACATTCGAAGCACCCTCATCATTTCAGCATCCATACCTATCGCTATCTGGGCTACCTTCTTCCTTCTTGATAGGATGGGGCTCACAATAAACATGATGTCCCTGGGAGGTTTGGCCCTCGGGATCGGGATGATCCTGGATAGCTCTATTGTTGTCCTTGAAAATATCTTTCGCCACCGAGAGGAGGGAAGGGGTGCGATAGAAGGGGCTCTTGAGGGGAGCCAGGAGGTAGGGATGGCGATCACGGCCTCAACCCTAACCACAATCTGCGTATTTTTACCGCTGCTCTTTCTCAAGGGGATAGAGGGGGTTATATTTAAGCAGATGGCTCTCACTGTCACCTTCTCCTTAATAGCTGCTCTAATAGTGGCCCTGAGCTTGATTCCTATGTTCTCATCCCGATTTTTAAGGGTTGAAAGGAAAGATACAGGAGCGGCTCGAGATAGCTTTTATGAAGGATATCTGAAGGGGCTGGGGTGGTCTCTGACGCACCGGAAAATGGTCTTGGGTGGATCAGTCCTCCTTCTGTGTCTTGCATTCTGGGCCCTGCACGTTAAGGGTGTTGGCACGGAACTCCTTCCAGAGATTGATGAGGGGATTGTCAACGGGGTCATTGAGATGCCAGTTGGAACGCGTCTCGACATTACCGACAGTATCACGAGCAAAGCGGAGAGGATAATTCTTAGTGATGTTCCTGAACTGGAAGGGATGTTTGCCCGTTCAGGTACCCACTGGCGCCGTGGAGGAGGGTCTCACATGGCCTTTTTTCGGGCACGCCTGGTAGACAAAAAGGGCAGGGAGCGTTCCACAAAAGAGATTGTAGCAAGCTTGAGGCCGAAATTTGCTAACATTCCTGATGCAAAGGTTCGTATTTCCGAGGGAAGGTCGATGTATACAGGAATACTTGGAGGGGGAAGTGAGGAGAGGCTTGAGATAGACCTCAAGGGGTATGATCTTGAGCAGGGGAAGGCTATTGCCGAGGAGATTGTAAGCAGGATAAAGGACGTGAAAGGGGTTATCTATCCGAGGATAAGCCTCGAGGATAATCGGCCTGAACTCAGGATAGTTATCGACAGATCGAAGGCATCTACAATGGGGCTCCCGATCTCACGAATCCTTCAGGTGATTAATACCAATATCGAGGGGACAGTGGCCTCCCGCTACAGGGAAGGCGGTGATGAGTTTGACATCCTCGTCAGGTTACGGGAGGAAGACCGTGGGAGGCTCCAGGATGTCCTGAATCTATCCATAACCGGGCCAGGTGGCAAGGACATTCCATTGAAGGGGTTTGCCACCATTACAGAGGGGAAAGGGCCGACAAAGATTGATCGAAGAGATCAGGAGAGGCTGATCACGGTGATGGCAGGGATCCACGGTCGGGATCTGGGTCACATCGTTGAGGAGATCAGAGAGAGACTCAGTGACCTGAAGTTACCACGTAACTTTCGCCTTGATTTCGCAAGCGAATATGAGAAACAGAAAGAGGCCTTTGGAGGGCTCCTGTTTGCAATCATACTGGCTATTGTCTTGGTTTATATGGTAATGGCATCTCAGTTTGAGTCACTCACCGAGCCGTTTGTGATCATGTTCACTGTACCATTCGCCTCTATCGGGGTTATTATCGCGATATTGGTTCTCCGCATGAATGTTACGATCCCTGTCTTTATCGGAGGAGTCCTTCTTATCGGAATCGTGGTTAACAATGGAATCGTCATGATTGACTATATCAACCGCCTTAGGAAGAAGGAATATCCTTTAAGGGAGGCAATCCTTCTTGGGGCAAAAAGACGTCTTCGTCCAATTATGATGACTACACTCACCACATTCCTTGCACTTGTGCCTATGGCACTCGGGTTTGGGGAAGGCTCAGAAATGAATGCTCCCCTTGCCCGTGTAGTGATTGGAGGAATGCTGGTATCTGCCCTGTTCACCGTCTTCTTTGTTCCTACTTTATATGGTTCTATTAAGGGGATTGGAAGAACCGATTCGATCAAAGAAACTTAATCAGAAGAGTTCCTTTTATGTTCCCTTCTAATCCCGAACATATACTCCTTTCCTGCAAATAACACTAAATAGAGGATTTTCTATGAGCGTTTTCATAAAGTAATAGGGAGGGTCTATAGAATTGATGCAATCCAGGTGGGGATTAAACGACAATATTTATAACTGGTTAATCAGAACATCAACAATTACTATCTTGTGAAAAAATTTATTTGCTTATATATTAAACCTATGAAGATGTGACTTTTTTCTCTTTATTACTTCCAATCCCAAGAGCACCCTCAAATGATTCCTTATATTTCAAAAAATATTCATCTTTTTTATTAAAGAAGGGGAGGCCAATTAATCGAAATTTAGTGCTTTCATAAATTGTTGACGGATTTATATAAAAGTCATCTTTCAATTTTTGTAAAAAGTCTTCTTTCCATTGATCTTCTTTCATCAAATATTCGCCTTTAGGTTCAATAAATATTTGGAAAGACATTCTCTCTTTGGTATTCTTTTCCGTCATAAACAACACAAAATCCGGCTCAATCGCCGCGCCATCAGCGAAGCGGAATAACTTAAAAACACCTTCATTCCGCAGCAAATAAACATCATCAAACTTCCTCTGTATTTTATCCATTACATCATTAATGAATCGAATCAGATGTTTTTCTTCTGAAGTGCCGAAATTATCATCATAAACATACCAATCTTTTTCAGACAGGTTCAGTCGCAAATCATTATTG
>QMLT01000140.1 GCA_003646875.1 Deltaproteobacteria bacterium | reverse complement strand
TGTGTCCCGATTTATGGGGGCACGCTGATGCCCCCTATTTATTAAGGGCATGGAGCAAAAAAAGACATACCCATGCTCCCTGACTTTATGTAGGCCTTGTTGTGCCTTATTGCCCGACAGATAGCCCAACTTATTGAGAAGTTACAGGACTATTTTTCAACTACTTATTTTGGCTGCCATTTCTGCTTTTTTGGAATCAAATTAACAGGAACTATCACATTCTTGTTTGCCCCTTTTTCATTTTCTTCTACATCTTTTTCCAGCAAGAAAAGAGATTCATTTCCATGGCATGCATTGCAACTTGCATTCTGTGTTGTTTTTAGCCTGATATTATGGGGTGTTGCCATTTTCCAGGTCGGCAGAGCATCGAAATTGCTAAATGCATCCTTTACATAAAAGCCAAAAGTTCTCTTATCAGCAGGCACATGCCGTAAGGTGACGAATTTCTCAGGTCTCTTCTCTGATTTCAACGGATTAAGACCAATCTTGAAATCAAACCACGATCCCTTTGTCTTATAAAAGGCAAGGCCCTTCTTATCCTTTCCCACATGGCAGGAGGAGCAATTATTATAGGGCTGGGAATGACAGACATAGCAGCTTGCCTTATCCTTATGAATCCTGTGAGTTATCACATTTTTTGCCTCTCTTTTATATATGTCCTTATGACAATCGACACATTTTGGCCCATTTTCTACCATGTATCTGCTTGCGTAATCCTTTCCATTACCATGCATCTCTTTGCCGGTGTGGCACTTGTCGCATTTCATATACTTTTCCCTGTGAATACTCGGTAAAAGCCCCTCGTGCTCACCAAGATATTCTTTCTGTATACGACTCCCATGACAGGCAGTGCAGACCTCCTGCATGGGTGGTTTTTTTTGAAAGAGGTGCCCATCCAGAAATCCCCCTTCAACTGAGTTTGGTCTGCTAATGTGGCACTGGCCGCAACTGCTGTGGCATTGAGAGCAATGGTTATTCATTGCACATCCCACTTTGTTGCGGACTACCGTATTACTGCTCGCCCTTTCATCAATTATTAATTTATAAGGTCGCAGGCTGACATGAAGATTCTTTTGGTAATTCTCATTAATCTCATCATGGCAGTCTCCACAAGCGGCGGTGGCGTCAGGATAGGTAGGATCTTTCACAACGCCCTTATGGGCTGTCTTCCAGTTAGGGTCATCCGGGTTACCGCCATGGCATTCATGGCATGCAATCTCTCCATGGTTTTCATCATCAACAATGTCACTGTCAACAAAAATCTTCTCGTGCGGAGCCAACGGCTCCACAGCGCCGCCTCATCCCTCTCCTGCTGTTTCTGCAGACTTAAGCGCCGGCCTGGTTTTTGCTATCTCCCTGGTTATTTCTATCAATTTCTTGGCGCTGGTATGGCATTTAAAACACTGGGTATCCTCATACGCCTGGCTTATGAAAGGACTACCCGGAATAAAAACCAGAAAAAAACCAACAACTAAACCAATCACTCTGAAATATTTCATACCTAAAACCCCCTGCTTCATGTTTAAAAACCAAAGTAGGCAAATCTTCTCATGCAAATTGCAAAAATTCTTTAATTTGCAAATCCCATATCAAATTTGTAAAATAATGTCAAAATAATTTTCCGACAAAAGTATATTGTTTGTGTTCGTTGAGTTTTCTGCCTTTGGTAAAACTCAACCCAATGAACACAATAGACATTACAATAACAGAATAACCATTATTTAATGGGCGATAGATTGTATTTCTTCATCTTTCTCCACAAGGTACTTTTATCAATATGAAGTAGTTCGGCAGTCTCTTTCATATCCCATTGGCACTGATCCAGAAACTCGAGGATAGTTTTTCTTTCGATAATAGCTAAGGGTTTTAAACTATGAGATAATGCCATCGATCCAGACAATAAAGAATCTTTTGAAGGCTCCTCAAGTAAAACTTGAGGAAGATGATAGGGATGAATGGTAGTATTCTCACAAAGGGCAACAGCGTTCTCAAGGATGTTTTTTAATTCCCTGACATTTCCCGGATAATTGTAATTAAGAAACAATTGGAGAGCTACCTTCGAAACATTCATGATATTCTTATCCATATCATGGGTAAGATCCTGCAATATCCTTTCGATGAGCAGAGGGATATCTGACTTTCTCTCCCGTAATGGGGGAAGTGTGATTTCCATAGTGTTGAGCCGATAGTAGAGATCCTTTCTAAAAAGGTTCCCTTCAATCATACTCTTAATATCCTTGTTTGTGGAGGAGAGCACCCTTACATCAACCCTAACAGGTTTAGTAGAACCCAAAGGAAAAAACTCCTTATCATCTAAAACCTGGAGAATCTTACTTTGAAGGAGGATGGGGAGATCACCTATTTCATCTAAAAATATCGTTCCCCCTTGAGCAAGTTGAAACATACCTGGTTTGTTTCTCTTTGCATCGGTAAAGGCGCCTTTATTATATCCAAAAAGCTCTGATTCCAGAAGATGTTCCGGGAGTGCAGCACAATTTACCTTTATGTACGGGCCCTTAGATCGAGGAGAAAGATTATGAATCGTCCTTGCCAGAAGATCCTTGCCTGTTCCAGTTTCTCCGAGGATTAATACATTACATAGGCTTTCTGCAATAGAGGGGACCATCTCGAATATTTTCGTGATCTTTTCATCCCTTCCTATCATATCATCAAGGGTATAGGATGCTTTTAGCTTCTTTTCTAAAGAGATCTCTAATGATCTATCCCTAAACGAGCCAAGCCCTCCGATTGGATTGCCTTTTTCATCCAGTAAAACAGATCCGGTAATATTAATCGGAACTTTCTGATTAGCCTTATTTAATATGGTAACATTTCCTTGAGAATACTCTCTTCCTCGCTCAATTGCCTCTCTTATATAACATCCGTCTGGGCAGAGCTCTCCCCGAAATACATCATGACAGTATTGGCCTATAACATCGAGCGCTTTGAGGCCTGTAATCTCCTCGGCCTTCTTATTAAAAAAGGTGATTTTCCACTCCAGATCTACAGTAAAAATGCCCAGGGAAATGCTATTCAAGATGTTTTGATATTGTACAAGGCATTTCTCATCCATATCTTCTTATCACACTCCTCGTAAGCGTTCACCGTTAGAAGTTCTCCGTTTACCGATAAGTCAACACTGGCAATAAACCGCTCGAATAGACATTTCCATTAACAGGCCAAACAATGGGTTGCTCCATAGGAATATTTCCCTTTTCGGACAACGGATAACGGTGAACGATGAACAGTTTACCTCTCCCATATTCCGGACGAAAAAGTTATTATAATTTCTTTACCTGCTAAAGACCCTGTAATACTGTTGTGCAAGACGTAATTAGGACATCTTATGAGAAATTATTGATTTATACGCTAAAAATCCAAAAACATAACTGTATATCAACTAAAATGTATAAGGTCAACTGTTAGAAAATGGTAGCAGGAAACATGAACCTGGATTAAAAAGGGGGAAATTGTCACAGGTGAGGGTAAAAATGGTATATTTCTTGCCCATTACGCATAGCTCTTAAAGAGCTCTCGTGAGATAATCATCTTCTGCATACTTGAAGTCCCTTCCAGGTACTCCATTCCCCTTGCATCAGCGCTAAGCATGCTAATGATATTGTCTTTAAAGTAGGCCCTGCCACCCATAATCATTAGCCCCAATTGGGCTACAGAAGTCACCATCTGGGTGGCAAAAAGTTTTGCCTGAGATGAAGCGCTCCTGTAATATGGGCTGTTGATCTGTTTCAAGGCGTGAAAGCATAATCCCCGTGCAGCGTTAATCTGAGTGTGCATATCAGACATCTTAAAGCTGATATCCTGACTCGTGGTGAGAGGGTGATCGAATTGGATCCTTTTACGGGAATACTTAAATACCTCATCAAATATCCGGTATCCAAGACCGCAAGCCACACCTGCCAGTAATATCCTGCCCTTATCTATTGCATCAAGCGCCAACAACAGCCCCCTGCCTTCATCTCCAACCAAATTGTGTTTTGGCACAAGGCAGTTCTTATAGATAAGCCTCCCCGTAGGAAGAATCTTGAACCCATCCTTTTCAGATAAAACCCCCAGGCGGAATCCCTCTGCTTTATCCTCGACCACGAACACGCTTAGGGATCTGCCACCTTTCTTTCCTCGCGTATTAACAAGAATTGTGTAAATGCTGGCAAGGCCTGCATTAGATACAAATGTTTTTTCACCATTAAAGATATAATAATCCCCCTCTTTTGTTGCAGAAAACTCAATAGCAGTTGCATCAGAGCCTGCCCTTTCCTCTGTCATGGCAATTGCTCCAAAATCTCCCTCCCTTAATCTCGAAATAAATTTTTTCTTCTGCGCCTCATCTTTTCCAGCAAGGATCAGATCTATCGCCCGACTATGAGCCACAAATATGATCCCGAGGCTTGGGCATGTGTATCCTAAAAGTTCCATTATGAAATAGATATTTTCTTCATTTGTCCTGTTCCCTCCAAAATTAACAGGGATAAAGCGTTTAAAAAACCCGATTTCTTTTAAGCTTGCATAGATAGACTCCCACGGAGGTGGAAAAATAACTTTATTATCTCTAAATGTGAGCCCACGTTCATACATCCTCTGAACATCGGTCATCACCTTACCTTTGAGAATCTCGACAAGATTCTCAGTAAATGCCTTATCCTCTTCCCCTTCGCTGAAAGAACGTAGTATTCTAATTAGATTATCCATTACTTGCTCTCCAATAAAAGATTTTAGGTTATCTTAGGTCATCAATTCTCGTGAATCAAGAATAATTCGTAACTCTGGTACCTTTCCAACTCTATAACTTGGAAAGGTACCAGTAATTAAAAAGATTGAATTATTATTTTCATTTTTATAGCATACCAAAAGTTTAACGATTAGTTACTATATAGCCACCAAGCCACTAAGATTAGAAAATTATTTTTTTAATGCCCTTTTTATGAAGGGCACCTTGTCTTCTTCCTTTTCAGATAGGGTGATACACCCATACCCACAAGCCTCGCCTGAGCGAGAGCGATAGCGGGCATGTCTATCCTTTGTGTCCTGGTGCCTTTGTGGCTACGTGAACAGTTAAAACGATTACATCATTTAAAACAGAGAAAGATATAATTTAGAAGAGGTTTAATCTATGAATAATAATCTCACTCAAAAAAGAATTGATTTTCTTGCCAAGGATTATTCTCGGGGATTTATCAAATATTGCGGTTTGCAGGCCTTAAAGATAGAGAAAGGATTATTTGAATCACAGGTTCTCATCGGGGAGAATCATCGAACACAGGATCATTTTATCCATGCTGGCCTTATGGCTACTATGGCTGATCATACAGCTGGATATTCTGCCTTTACCGTGGTTTCTGAAGATTACCGAATACTCACTATTGAATTTAAGATAAATTTCTTGAAGCCAGCCTATGGCAATGCCTTGAAATGCCGCTCTAAGGTAATCAACAAAGGAAAACAAATCATAGTATCTGAATCAAAGGTATATGATGTGAGGGACAAGAGCGAAAAGTTGGTAGCGAAAGGTATAGTTACTATGATGGCAG
>QMLT01000139.1 GCA_003646875.1 Deltaproteobacteria bacterium | reverse complement strand
TACTGGATCAGCGTATATACTGCTTAACCCTGTGCTTGATATCAGCGCTGACTGGACGATAGCGGCCTGGTTTTATTGGCCACTTGCAAGCACAGGGAGCAGTTGGTGGACACTGACACGAGGTACAAACGACCATCAAATCCTTGTGAATCGCGGTTCAAATCTGCTTGGCACATACGACAATAAGGGTGGTACCGGGTGGCATAGCAGCGGGTTTAATATGTCGAGCTTAAGCGTTGGTTGGCATCACATCGCGGCCGTGGGCTCCGGTACAGAGACAAAATTTTACATTGATGCCACTCTGAAGGGAACTGCGGACTATAAGTCTGACACTGATATCAAGACACTCGGAAACTACATCGGGGGCAATCAGAACTGGGGCAAGTTTGATGAGCTGAAAGTCTGGAATAAGGCCCTTAGCGAGGACGAGATATCCCAGGAATATGCTGCGAGCCGGTCGTCCTGCTCGGGGACTTGTTACACCGAACCAATCGCCGACTACCGGATGGAAAACTTCCCGTGGAATGGCACTGCCGGTGAGGTGGTTGACTCGGGAACCGGCGAAAGCAACGGGGTGGCCGCCAAGGCCGGTTCCGGCACGTTACCCACCCAGACCACGCCTTCTGGCGGCAAAGTCTGCCGGGCAGGTGTGTTTAGCCGTGTTAATGCTAATAACGGTGGTTATTTAGACCTTGGTGACCCCGCTGACGGAGACCTTGATCCTGGCACCGACCCCTGGACAATGTCTGCATGGATAAAATGGGGCGGATCAGCGGGGGAAAATATCATTTACAATAAGGAAAACCTCTATGAAACGAGGGTAAATGGAGGATATATCCAATATGCATGGCAACCGCACTGGGCTTGGGATGGGGGTACTTCACTCCCAGTCACAGCAGACACATGGACATACGTGACCATTGTGTATGATGGTTTCGAGCAAATTCTATATAAAGATGGAGTAAGGGTTTATTCCAGGCCCCAGACAGGCGCCATCGGTACCAACTCCAGCAAGCTCCTCATAGGCGCAAGGGGGAGCGCCAGCCCACGCAATTTTTTTGGAGGAATGGTTGATGAGGTGAAGATATATAACCGGGCACTGGCAGAAAACGAAATAAAGTCCGATAAAGATGAATCCAGGGACTGCTCAGCGGACACGGTTGTAATCACTACCACATCTCTTCCTGATGGAACCATAAACAGCTCTTACAGTTACACAATTTCTGCCACGGGCGGCACCACGCCATATGGTTGGGAGATCCTGTCTTCAGGCATTCCTGGATTGTCAATAGTCCCAAATACCGGTGAACTGCATGGCACTATAGACGTTTGTGCCGGAGACTATAATATAACTGTCAGGGTTACAGATGCAGGGAGCAGAACAGATGAGCGGATATTTACTCTTGCCGTGGTCAATGGCACTCTTAGCGTGTCCCCTTCTTCTCCACAAACCTTTAATTGCACTTCCTCTACTTTCTACCAGGATTTTTCTGCATCAGGCCCCAGGCTTGGCGCGCTTGAAAACTGGGCCGTCACCTGGCATGGAACAAATCCTGGTGGTTTTGAGGTAATCAGCACGGGAGAGGCAACAGTCAGGTTCAGAAAAAGCGGAACCTCTACAATAGGGAGTGGTTACCAGTTCAAGCTTACAGCCAGGGACAGCGTTTGCAATGATAATGAGGTTGATTCAGGTTATTACACACTGAACATCAGCGGCGAGGGCGGGGACGAGCCTTATTATAGTGGCATGGTTGGTGAATGGCGTTTAGATGAATGCGCCTGGGATGGAACAACAGACGAGATCAGTGATGCAAGTGGTACAAACGCCCACGGTGAAAGCCACAATATGGGTAGCGCCGACACAGTTAATCGGTCTATCGGAAAGGTTTGTTATTCTGCTGCCGTTAATTTAGATACTGTTACCAACCAGTATGTGAACCTGGGACATGAGGCATTTCAGAACTTAGGTGATTTTTCTTTAAGCATGTGGTTTAGAATAGATAGCCTATCCTCAAGCATTCAAACACTCTTCTCCGGGGCAAAAGCAGGCGCAGACAACACCATGCTTATCTTCTTAAATTCAACCGGAACTGCCCTCACTACCTGGGTAAACCAGACGACAACGGGTGGCTTTAATATAGGCTCAACTGTGGCTGATGGACTCTGGCACCATTTGGTCTGGACAAGAAAGGTCAGTGATGGAACAGAGGTTGTCTATATTGATAAAGCAGCCCTTAGTGATACACAAGGTATAGGAAATATTTCTAATGTAACACTCGATGCGGGTGGGGCCATATTAGGCCAGGAGCAAGATAGTGTTGGTGACGCATTTGATGTAAACCAGATCTTTCATGGCTGGATAGATGAAGTTATGGTCTACAATAAGGTCCTCACTCAAACAGATGTTAACAACCTCTATTCACTCACACATGATTGTGTGGGTAGCTGCTACACTGATGCCATAGCCTGGTATTATATGGATGAGGATTCGTGGACCACTGGTAATCCATGCGTAATTGATAGTATAGGAGGTTATGACGGGACACCAACCGGAGATTCATCAATCAATAAAACGGATAGTCATCTCTGTTATGCAGGTGAGTTTGCTGATGCCCCTGGCAATGATAGCTGCATTACCATAACTGGCCTTCCTGTATCTACCACAGCCGGAGACAAGACCACTGTCTGCTTCTGGATGAAATGGGCAGGAAACGGCAATGAGATGCCTATTGGATGGGCAAACTCTTATGATCTATTTTTCTACGGTACAACCAGGTTTGGATTTAACACTGGAGCATCGGATCTCTATGGCATTGATGGAGCAAATGCCCTGGCTAACGATTGGTACCATGTGGCAGCCATATTTAGCAATAACGCACCCTTAAAGAATCAACTTTATATTGATGGAACCTTGCAGCCCATTGCAGTCCTTACCGGTACACCAGTTAACCGAACCGTAAGCTCGACCTTCTATATCAGTGGTTGGTCACCCTCAGATGGATACAAATTCAATGGAATGATTGATGAACTAAGGATATATACAAGGGGGCTTTCATCCAGTGAGGTGACGGAGGATATGAATCTTACCCATTCGTGTCCAGGGCCTTAGTCTACCTCCCGCCTACCCTGCTTACCAGATCGTAGATGGGGAGGAAAAGTCCAGCTATAATTATTGCAAACATTGCCCCTGCTACTACCAGAACAATTGGTTCGATCATCTTGCCGATGGTTGCCACAAGGACCGAAAGCTTATTTCTATAGTCTTCGGCAATATGGGCAAGTTGCTCAGGAAGAGTTCCGCTTAACTCACCTACATTTATCATCCGAATTACAAATAAGGGGAAGATTAACACACCTCTAAAAGAATCCGCTATTCCTTCACCTCTTGCCAAACCATCCCTGACCTCACCCAGTTTCTCTCTATAGATTTCATTTTTGATAGACTCCTTCAGGATAGTCATGGATTGCAGAATATCTATACCTGCCTTCATTAAAAGAGAGAAGTATTCTGTGATAAAGGCCATGGTAGAGGCAGAGATAATGGTGCTCGAGAGTGGGAGTTTGAGTAAAAGGGCATCGGTTGTCCTCTTTACCTTCCTGTTGCCTTTATAGGCAGTAACTACTATAAAAACGGCCAGCGCCAGGCCAAGAACTATGCTCAAAAAATGATTCTGGATAAACTCAGAAATTCTCAAAAGAAAAATGGTAAGAGAGGGAAGAGTAACATCCATCTCTTTAAAGAGAGACAAAATCTTAGGAACCACATAGTAAAACCAGAATATAACGCCACCACCCATTGCAATAAATACAAAGCTCGGATATAAAAGAGCCTGTTTGGTATCACTTATAATATTCTGTATCCTCTTTAGATGATCAGAGGCATCTTGCAGCATCTCATCGAGTCTGCCCGTCTCCTCCCCCATCCGGATGAGATATATTACCGTCTTAGGAAAAATATACCTATATTTGTCCGCTGCCTCTGAAAATGCTGCGCCTCCCTGAATAGCGGTAATCATATCGGTTATGTCACTCTCAAAATCAGGGCGTTCAGAAGTACTGGCTCCTTCTTCAAGGGCAGTTGTTAAGGTCATGCCAGACCTGAGCATCATAGAGATATTGCTTAAAAATTCTGCCTGAAAAGATCGGGAAACCCTCCTTCTCAATCTCATGCTTACCAGTCTAAATAAAAAGGATGCAACGACACCCAATTTTTTTACATAGATGGAAGTATTTTCTCCTCTCTCAAGATGTGTAACAGCAGACAAAACATCTTTATAAGGAAGATTAATAACCCCGGAGCTTATCCGCCCTGTAGGTTCCATTAGTTTATATCGGAAATAACTCACTTCGTTAACTCCCTACTCCCTACTGCTAACTTGATGCTTGTCTTAAGTGTCCCATAGTGCGGACAGCATCTTCCACAGTTGTGATTCCCTGCTTCACCTTGGCCACCGTTATATCAAATATGTCTACAAATCCCTTCTCTTTTGCCCTCTCGGTAATTTGATCCAACTCAACCTCCTTATCAATCAACAAGGACAATTCTTTATCAATAGGTAGCAGTTCATACACGAGTGTCCTCCCAAAATATCCGGAACCATTGCAGATTTCACAACCTTTACCCCTGTAAAGCGTTTTTATGGAGGGATCTTTTAAGTATTCCTTTTCCCACTCAGAAGGTTTATATTCTTCCTTGCAGGCGTTGCATATCCTGCGAATCAGCCTCTGGCTGACAACCCCAATCAAGGAATCGGCAATCAGGAAGGGTCGTATCCCTAAATCACGAAGCCTTGGGATAGCCCCAACAGCGTTATTTGTATGCAGGGTTGAGAGAACGAGATGCCCTGTGGTCGATGCAGTTATAGCAGTCGCAGCGGTCTCAGAATCCCTGATCTCACCCACGAGGATTACATCAGGATCATGCCTGAGAAAATACCGGATAGCATTGGCAAAGTTATAACCTGCCTTTTCATTCACCTGGGTCTGCCGCAATAGAGGTAGACTATACTCAATCGGGTCTTCCACTGTCAGTACATTTTTTTCAAGTAAATCTAAGCTCCTTATGCCCGCATAAAGCGTGGTTGATTTACCAGAGCCTGTTGGTCCTGTTAGAAGGATGATCCCAAAAGGCTCATTAAACATATTCTCTACCTTCTGGATATCCTCTTCAAAAAATCCAAGCTGACCCATACCCATAATAGCGCTTTCCATTGGCAAAATTCTTAAGACAATATTTTCTCCATAAGGAGAGACAACCGTGGAGACCCTGAAATCAAAATTATTATTAAGAATGGTGGCGGAAAAACGTCCATCTTGAGGAAGTCTCTGCTCAGCAATATCCATGTCTGCCCTCATCTTGATACTCGAGATGATCCTTCTAAGAGGCAGGGGAAGGGACAATACTGAAGTCATAACACCATCAACCCTGAAGACAACATTTACTGACCTCTCCATTGGCCTGATATGGATATCAGTAGCCCTCCTTTTAACTGCTAATTGAAGGATATACTTAACCAGATTATCCATCCCTCTTGCCATTTCAACATCTTGAGAGAGAAGATTAAC
>QMLT01000138.1 GCA_003646875.1 Deltaproteobacteria bacterium | reverse complement strand
CTGCGAGATGTAGTTGTGCAAACTCCTGAACTGTGACTTTGGCATCATTGCTTTTCTGAGAAGAGTCATCTGGATTAATATTAAGGGGAAAGATCTCTCTAGCCCGCTCCAGTCCTACCTTTTCTGCCAACATCTGTGTAATGATTTCTGTATGAAGGTTACCTGCAGAGCCCCAGCCCATATAGTAGGCAATGGCAAGAGAGTCTGCAATTGTCCATGGCGCGGGCTTGATGCCGGCGAGCCTGAATTCAAGATGATGGGTGTCTGAGCGGGTCTTTATGTAAGCATTAGCCCCATCCAGATATTTCTAAAATTTTCTTCCAGGATCCCTGCGCTTTAAGTATTGCATCGCAGACCTCTCTTACAGCTCCGTCCCCGCCTTTTTTAGAGGTAACCATATCTACATTGTCGAGGACGGTTTCATGGGCATCGGCTACAGCAATGGAAAATCCAACCTTTTTCAGAAGCGGAAGATCGAGTAAATCATCACCAACAAATGCAATTTCTTCAGCCAGCAGCCCAGTCTTTTCCGAAATGATGTTAAGCGCTGAAGACTTTTCATGAACCCCATCGAATATAAGGGAAATACCAAGATTAGTGCACCGGTGATACAAAGCTTTTGAGGTTCTACCTGTAACAATTCCAACTTTTATACCTGCTTTCATAAGAAGCCTTATACCCAGACCATCCTTTACATTAAATATTTTAGTTTCAGCACCGTTGTCGTTATAGATAATGGAACCATTGGTAAGGACACCATCAACATCAAGAAGCAGCAGCTTTATGCGCTTAAGTTTATTAATATCCATCCGTTCATCCTTTGTATTTTATCGTTAGTGTAATTGTCATTTAGAAAAAATTCTTGGGAAGCAGAAAGGTTTTTTAATGCGCCTCAGGCGCATTAATGATAGTATTTATGGCTAATTTCCATAATCAGGGCATCATCTTTCCCGTAATAATTGGGAATTTTCCCAGTTATTTTCATACCCAGTTTTTTGTAAAAAGCTATTGCTCCACTATTTTTTGATCTCACTTCGAGCCATAATTTTTCCCCAACACATTTTACCGCATGCATGAACAATATCCTGCCGAAACCCTTCATTCGGTATGTGCGTTTAACCGCAGTGGAATGTATATGGCCACCTCTATCAAATATTATGTATCCCACAATATCGTCTCCTGTTTCCATAACAATAAATGTATCCGGGAGACTGGTTCCATAATTTAGAAAAGTTTGTTTTGAATAGGCTGTCTTTGGAAATGCCTGCTCCTCAATCTCAAGGATTTTATTGATATCCTCTGTCTTGAATTTTCTAATCGTGGCAAAAGATTTTTTATCCATATGATAGTATTGTGAGATATTAGTTGAGGCTTCTTGTTACGTATCTAAATGCGAAAGTTTATACCTTATCCTTAACACACCATTGTCAAAACTGGCTGACGCTATTTGAAATTTACCAATTTCTTTTGTTGAATTGACATGAACGCCATTGCAGGGGCAGGCGTCATAATCTCCAATTTTGACAATTCTGATGTCATCACCTACATTTTGCGGCAAACGTTCAAGATTGTAATTTTTTTGAGATTCTTCTTTAGTTATAAACTCTTGGGTAACTGCCATATCAGCCTGAATAACATCATTGACCTCTTTTTCGATTTGTTTAATTTCTTGTTCAGTTAAAGGGCGATCAAAATGGTAATCACATTTTGATTTTTTCTTTTCAATGTGGGCCCTAAAACACCGACCACATGCAAACATTCTGACCATTGTCTGGTTCAGGATGTGCTCTGCCGAGTGCATTCCTGGATCGATTTCTTTTTTCATAATAGTTCAGCCACAAATAACCATTGAACTTTGAACCGGGAACGTTGAACCTGTATAGTCGTGTTTTTATTTTCCTCTCATAAATTCCTTTATTTCCTCAAGGTGCGGAATGCCTTTACGCGCCCCTATGTGCCTGCATTTAAGAGCAGAGGCAGCCGAGGCAAAACGCATGCATTTCTGCATATCCCACTTCTGAAGCATTCCATAGATATATGCTCCATGATACACATCACCGGCTCCAGTTGTATCTACCGCATCAATGGGAAAGGCCTTTTGAAAGTTGATCTTTTTACCACTCAAGCCAATGCTCCCTTTTGAACCAAGCGTTATGATTACCTCTTTTGGACCTAAGGCACGAAGGACTTCAAGGGCTTTTTCAGGAGGGGCAGCGTCTCCCACGAGAGGTTCCGCAAACCCTTCAGAGGCGATCAGGACATCCACCATTGATATGAGTTCCTGAGAACCTTCCCTCATTGTTCCCGCATCCATTACTATTGTAAGCCCCATATTTTTGGCCTGCTGGGCTGCCTCTTGCGCCGCTTCGATCATCAGGCTGTCTATGTGCAGAATTTTGGCATTGGAAAAAGGGCTCAGATTAACATCACCTGGTTTTAGGTGGGGAACGCTTCCCCTATGCCAGAAGATTGTTCTGTTTCCGCTTTCTGTTATTGCAATAAAGGCAAACTGAGACGTATATCCAGGGGTAATCTTTAAAAAGGCAGAATCCACTTTTTCATTATTAAGCCCCTTTACTATTTCGATGCCACGTGAATCGTCAGATACAGAGCCTAAAAAGGATGTTCGAATGCCCAGACGGGAAAGGGTTACAAGGCTGGTAGAGGCAGGCCCCCCGCATTGGATATGAAGGTCCAGGAGTTCGCGCTTGCTATCTTCCTCAGGATAGACAGTGAGTCTTCCCAAGTAATCAAGGCATGCCTGTCCAAGACCAATTACCTGAATGTCTTCAGTGATGAGAATTACCCCTTTTTTTGAAGTAGAAGATGGGATCTGTTTGAATTTCCTTTAGCATGCCAAAAGGCTGATAAAAAAACAAGGCTGAATTACTGCGGGGAAAAAGATAGGAGATACCATCAAAGCGCAAAAGCAGTAAGCAAAACAGACTTATAGCTAATACATATATGATAATGTGAGATAATGAATAGTAAAAATGATGTTGAGATTTCACTATTCCTGTAATATCGTAATACATAAACTTAATAGGCTTTTTCCTTTTAGGTTGCATGGAGGATTTGTTCATGACCAGGAAACCCACCTATGAAGAATTGGAACAAAAGGTCAGGGATTTGCAAAAAGAGGCTTCAAAACACAAAAAGGTCGAGGGGGCTCTTCAAAAAACGACAAAGCGCCTTGGAACCCTTATTGATTTTGTGCCATACCCCATAGAGGTACTTACTGTTGATGGACGGGTGTACTATTTAAATCATGCATTCACAGAAATGTTTGGGTGGACACTCAAGGAAATGGAAGGGAAATTTATTCCATTTATTCCTCCAGAACTTAAGCAAGAGACTGCTGATTATTTTAGACGGCTTTTAAAGGAAAAGGTGTTGCAGCGTCACGAAACCAGGCGCCTAACTAAGGATGGTCGGATCCTTGATGTATCTATGAGGGCGGTTTGCCATTCTGAATCTGAGGAAGAGCAAGCCAAGCAACTCGTAATCTTTAGGGATATTACACAGGAAAAAAGGATAGCTCGCATCAATGATGCATTACTACGGATAAGCATGGCTCTCCCCGCATATCCTGATTTGGAGGATCTCCTGGATTACATTAGCAGTGAGATTAAACTTCTCCTGAACGTTGACGGAGCAATTGTTATATTGCTGGATGAGGAAAAGAGAGAACTCTTTTTTTTAGGAACCGCCTATGAGGATAGCGCTACCCAGAAAAGGGCAAAAGAGATCCGTTTTCCTGCAGATAAAGGTGTGGCAGGCAAAGTCATTAAAACCGGTAAACCAGTCATTGTTCCAGATACCTCCAAGGATCCGAATTTCTATTCTGTGGTGGATGAGCAGCTTAGATACAATTCCCGTAATATACTGGATGTGCCTTTGAGAAGTAGTGATCGGATTGTAGGGGTTTTATGTGCCATTAATAAAAAAGAAGGGGTTTTTGATAATACAGATGTTGATCTATTGAGCATGATAGCGGGAACCGTTGCCCTTTCTGTTGAAAACGCCAGAGTTTCTAATGAGCTAAAAAAGGCATATAAGGAAGTTACAAGCCTGAACAGGGCAAAAGACAATGTTATCAATCATCTGTCACATGAATTGAAGACCCCTGTAGCAATCCTGGCTAGCTCTTTAAATATAATGACAAAGAGGTTGGAAGCTCTTCCTGAAGAGACCTGGAAGCCAGCCATAGAAAGGGCCCAAAGAAATCTGGATCGCATAAAGGATATTGAGTACGAGGTGGAAGATATCATGCGGGATAAACACCACAAGACCTATGGCCTCCTTTCTCTGATACTCGATCAGTGCATCGATGAATTGGAGAGCCTTATCGCTGAACAGGTTGGTGAGGTTCCCATAGCTGAAAGTATTAGAAAACGTGTTGAAGAAATATTTGGCCCAAAAGAAATCGTACAAGAAGAAATTATTTTAGCTGAATATGTCAAGGAAAGACTTGACTCTATCAAACCATTATTTTCACACCGTCAGGTTGAAATTATAAGCAACCTTGTTCCTACACCACCCATATATATGCCTTTTGATCCTTTACAAAAGGTGATTGATGGCCTGATAAAAAATGCCGTGGAAAATACTCCTGATGAGGGGAAGATAGAAATCACAGTTCGAAAAAAAGGGAATGGTTCCGAGTTGGCGGTGCATGACTATGGTGTTGGGATTATAGAAGAAGCTCAGAGACGGATATTTGAAGGTTTCTTTGCAACACAGGATGCAATAGTCTATTCCTCAAAAAGACCCTATGATTTTAACGCAGGGGGGAAGGGGGCGGACTTGTTACGTATGAAGATTTTCTCCGAGCGGTATAATTTCAAGATAGACATGGCGTCTTCAAGGTGTCGATTTATACCCAAACAAAGTGATATTTGTCCTGGGAGGATCAGCGTTTGCTCCTTTTGCAGGAACAAAGAAGACTGTTATCATTCCGGTGAAACTATTTTCTCTCTGTATTTTCCACCAGTTCCGAGACGGGGCCGGTCCGCAAGGGCTGAAGGCTAATTTAGCTCGAAGCTGATAGCTGTTTAGCGCAGAAAAACATGGTTTAATAAGAAATGCCCTTGCCATACACTATGTGGTGTAGATGTACAAGATGAAATATTTTTAAAGTATGAAATTTCCCTTACTCCAAGCGAAAGATATACATGGTAACCTTTTTGCCTATAAAATATTATTTAACAATGAGCTCCTCCAGTTTTCGCTTGGGCACATGGTGGATATCACTTTGGTCACGCCAGTACCGAATATCACCTCCAGGCTCAAGGTCTTCAAGAACTATGGTCTCTGCGGGTTTACCCAGGGCCAGGACGAGCCTTATCATTAGGTGATCAGGGATATCCAGTTCGCTCCGAAGTCTTTCCTTTTGAATTCCCCCCATCATGCACCCTGCAAGACCCTTTTCGACAGCTCCCAGTAAAATTGTTTGAGCGGCAATGCCGTCATCGCACCACCAGTCCTCGGTGATTGTCTTGTCTATAAGGATGACGATGTATGCCGATGGACGCTGCCCGGGAGCAGGGCCATCCCAATCCTTAAGGT
>QMLT01000137.1 GCA_003646875.1 Deltaproteobacteria bacterium | reverse complement strand
TGCCCTTTCGTAACTTATCGAGCCTATACGAAAATCTGATCTTAAGTAAGAGATATTGTATCTTGTGCCGGATGATCAAGGGCCAAAAGCAGAAGCAAATAGCGTTTCAAACTTTTGGTGATAAGAAATTCATCTTTAACTCGTTGGTGGCCATTTTCTCCAAGACTTCTCGCCAGTTCCGGTTGACTGAGAAGTGTTCTGATCTGTAGGCCGGCACCTTCCACCGAATGGACCAGCATCCCGGTGAAACCATGGATGATCTGGGCTGGGATACCACCCACTGACCCTCCAATCACCGGGCGGTATTTCCAGAGTGCCTCCGAGACAGTCAATGCAAATCCTTCCCTTAAAGATTTTTGCAAAATTATATCCGAGGCACGTTGAAAGGCGTTTATCTCTGTAGGAATGGATTGGGTTAGAAAGATTATGTGTATATCCGGGTCATCTTTAGCCTCCTTTTTAACCTTTGTTAGAATAGCCTCCGCCTCAGGATCATCAGCAACCTTGTCTCCAACAAGGAGAAGACGGCAGTCCACGTTTTTTCGTGCCATTTTAAAGGCCCGAATCACCCCCACCGGATCTTTCCATGGATCGTAGCGAGAAATCTGGGTAATAATCGGTTTATCCCTGGGTATCTTATATTTCTCCAGGGTGCTATTGATATAACTTATATCCAGATCTCTATTCTTGTCGGCCAATGGGTCAATTGCCGGATAAAAACGATATTGGGGAATAGATAACTCAGGAGAAAAAAGCGGCGAGGAAAAAATCGCTGCGTCATATTGCTCTATATATGGCCTTAGGAATTCCCAAACTTGTTGGTTTGGATGAGACATGTCAATATGGCACCGCCATACCCATTTGTTGTTTCGATGGAGGGAGCTTTGGATCAAAGCAGCGGGCTGGGGGTCATGGATCACGATGAGATCCTCATCGAAATCCATCTCATGGCTATTCATCTCGTTATATGCCCGGTATGTATTGAAGGCCTCACTCGGTAAAACCTCTTTGTTTCCCTGCAAGGCGTTATGGAAGGCCTTGGTGATATCAAAGAAATCAGAGCCGCCCTTAATCACTTCCCATTTGGTTTCTACACCAAGCTCGTTGAGAAGTGGGACAAGACGATGCAGCATTTCAGCTACCCCACCTCCCGTGGACGTGGAGTTGACCATCTTGATGGATCGGTTTCCTACATGTGAGGCAAGGATACACAGCTCTTCGATAACATCCCGACCCACAACTGATTTGTAATCAGACAACGTGGGGATATTCATTTCTCGCCTTAAAATCCTTTTTTTCTCACCCCTCAAATTATAGCCGCAGACCCGCCTCGGACTGCGGGCAGGTTTTCGCTGATTCCCGCAGAGAACTATTTTCTATATTTAAATCTTGATAACCTACGTCGATCTGCGTCCAAAAAAGAAATCCTTGGGTAATCAAGTTTAAAAGCCTTAAATGACTCCAGTCGACGCTCGATGCTGTTTGATTACTCAATAGTTTTTGTATTGGTCTTATTCAAATGTTCATGGATCAAATGCGCTATTTTTGCCCTGATTTCGTTTAATGTATAAACATTTATGTCAATATTTCTTATACTTTGCGCTAATTTGTTAAGACCTAAACTCTTCTCTATCCATGTAGATATGTCATCTGCATGAAGTTGATTATACAGTCTGGATTCAATAAAATGAAAATATAGTGAGTCAATGCTAATGCTATCAAGCACTTCCTGAAACGATTTTAAATTGTAGGCAAATTTATCGGTTAAATAAATGATTCTGGTTACATCGTAGAGGTAAAAAGGCTCATCCGCCCTTTTTTCAAATGCTGGCGGATTCCAATCTCTGAGTTCTTTAATAATCTCAACGATACGTGTCTTTAATTTCTCTATTGTATTATATTCTGTCAAATTAATAGCCCCTAATTTTTCAGCTAGAGCCTCCTCATGAAGATTCCTGGAGATCCAAACCGCAAAATCATTGGTATAGGGAACATGAACTTCTCGCAACTTTCGTAACGCAGAAAAGGTATGATAGAAAATGGACGAAAGAGTGCAGGACTCAATAAGCTTAAGCAATTCATCAAGATTGCAGGCCTTTTTCCCGCTTAGTTTTTCTAAATAAGCGCTTGAAGAAAATTGGAATACATACCTTTCAACCACGTGCCTCTCCTGGCTACACTCATTGCTCTTCAAAAACGAAACATACTGCGCTTAGTTTCTACTGTTGAAAAAAGCAATTTCCTTGACATAATCTGTGTGTAAAATACAAATTATTAATCAAAACTTCAAGCGTTCTCTTCTTTATCTATCCCTCCATCTTTATTAGCTACACAAATCAAAATCCGTGATTCTCATAAAACCAAACAACCGACCTATGGTCTTTTTCTTGGGCAATTGAGCCCCTGGTTCATTAATTGGACACAACACTGAGAAAAACCGTTAAGATAAAATATGATAAGCATTATAAAATATTTGCTATACTGAACTGGCCTTGGTCAACGTTCAACTCCTCATAATAATCCTATGTTATAATTAAAAATAAGACTTTCATCCAGTTACCAAACACTCAGTGGACAAGACCTAATAGTTGCCAAAATAATCGATTAAGTGTATGAAGTACTGGAATGATCTCATAAAGAAGGAGGGAAAACCCATATGAAAGATGATGTTAGGTGGGTAAAAACCCACTGTGCAAGAATGGATCATGGCGGTTGTGCTCTGTTAGTAGGCGTGAAAGATAACAAAATCGTGAGCATTAAAGGAGATCCTGATGGTTTTTTAAACAAGGGTTATATATGTCCAAAAGGTGTTGCATCACCTGATCGTCTTACCCATTCTGATCGCCTCAAACATCCTTTGAAAAGAGCAGGAAAGCGAGGTGAAGGAAAGTGGAAACAAATATCCTGGCAAGAGGCACTGAGTGAAATAGCTCAAAATTTAAATAAAATAAAAGAAAAATACGGTGCAAAAGGCGTTGCATTTGGTGTTGGCATGCCCAAAGGGTTGGAACACTTTGTGTTAATCAGGCTGGCCAACATTTTTGGCTCTCCCAATGTTATCTCATCTCAGGATGTATGTCATGCCCCTCGAGAGATAACCGGTGTGCATACCTGCGGCTTTTATCCTGTGGCGAACCTGCATCACAAAAGCAAGCTCGTTCTTTTATGGGCGAGTAATATCACCTCTACAAATGAGGAGGGAGAAATCAGCAGCATGCTTTTAGAGCAGTTAAAGCATGGCGCCGAACTGATAGTCGTTGATCCGAGAAAGATCGATTTGGTGAAAAAATCTAAGAAGTGGCTGCAGTTGCGTCCCGGAACAGATCACGCACTTGCACTGGGATTTCTAAACGTCATTATCGAAGAGTCTTTATATGATAAGGATTTTGTTGAAAACTGGACCTATGGCTTCGAAGATCTGGCAGAGCATGTCAAAAAATACACTCCAGAAAAAATCTCTGAGATCACCTGGGTTTCCCCTGATCAAATCCGAGCTTCAGCAAGATTGTATGCCACGTCAAAGCCTGCCGTTATTCAGTGGGGAAACCCGATTGAGCATAATATTTATACCTTTGACACAACACGGGCGCTCATTTGCTTAATGGCAGTATGTGGCAATCTTGATGTCCCCGGAGGCAATGTACATGCAAAAGACCCAAAAATCATGGGCTTAGGGCAATTTGTCCGTTCCGATCTTATTCCAGACAAGAGAAAGGAAATGATCAGCGCATATCATGGTGTGATACCAAGATTAATGACCATTGCACCATCTTTCTTTAAAAAGGCCATTCTTGAAGGTGTGCCCTATCCTATTAAGGGATTCTACGCCATGTGTGCAAATCCCATGTTATCCTATGCCGACAGCCGCCAGACGTATGAGGCGTTTATGAATCTTGATTTTATCGCAGTTGCTGATTTGTTCATGACGCCTACAGCAGCCATGGCAGACATAGTGCTGCCTGTTGCAAGTCAATTTGAGATGGATGATATCGGCCACTATGGGCTCGGCCACGGCTTTATCCTGGCCAGGCCCAAAGTTGTTGATCCACCCGAAGAATGCTGGCCTGACATAAAAATAATGAATGAACTGGGTAAACGTATCTCTCCTGCAGAATACTGGCACAACGACTATAGCCAATTTTTGGAAGATGTTGTCAATCCAGGTGATCTCACATACAGCCAGTTCGTTGAGAAGGGCTACTTGAAAGGTCCCGACAGATTCAAGCTTTATGAAGAAAAAGGGTTCCGAACCCCCACCGGCAAGGTGGAGCTTAAATTGAGTACTGCGGGAAAATTTAATCTATCGCCTCTTCCGACATTTACCGGACTTCCAGAGGAAGATGACCCTGAATATCCTCTGGTGCTAACTAATTCCAAAAGCCAGTATTACCTTCATTCATCCTATAGGTGGATAAAAAGGCTCAGAGAAAAAAGACCAGAACCAAAGGCTGAAATACACCCTCACACTGCCTTACAATATGGAATCAAGGAAGGCGATGAGGTTATTATTGAAACGAGGTATGGAAAAATAACCCAGATTGCGCATTGTACCGATATTGTTGATCCAAGGGTAATAAATGCCTCACATGGCTGGTGGTTTCCGGAGGAAGAGGCCGAATCTCTGTATGGTTGGAAAAAATCCAATTTCAATTTCCTTACCTCTGCTGAAAAATTGGGGAAGGAATTTGGAACACCTAATTTAAAAGCAATTGGATGCAAAATATCCCGAAAATAGGAAGACCTTTTTGAACACAAAAATTTTTTATACCATTGATGAGGTATCAAAGATAACCAAGCTTCCTCAAAACCTTATTCGCCATTATATACGTGTGCTAAAAATAACTTTAGCGCCTGAACATTACCCGGATATTAAGCCAAGGCAGGTAAAAGATGAGTTCCTTTTTACTCGAAAAGACATAGATGAAATACTTAGGTTTATTGATAAAAGGAAGGATGAATCCTGGGAGGAATGGCAACTTAGAATAATAAAAGAGACAATGGTCAAAAGGGAATTTAAGCAAGACATTCGCCCTCTCAGAAGAGCGGATTTAAGGATTATTAAAGGGAAAAAGAAAGATCAGAAAAATCCTTAACACAATACTATCCAATGTCAGTTGTCCTTTGTCGGTGGTCAATTGCACCCATATAAACTGCCCCGCAGCAAGCGGCGTGGGATTAAACCCTACAGATTTCGCATTGTCGTTCGAGTGATTAGGCTAATCCGTGTAATCTGCGAAATCTGTGGATAAAAATACCCTGCACCTCCTTTTTCTTACCGAAAAGTGTTTACCCCGCCCGCCTCGCCTTGCAAAGCATTGCGGGCATGCCGTGCCTTTTCCATGGTGATCAACCAGTCGTTTTTATCATGCTTAGCTATAATCTACTTCAACGTTACCTTCTCCGTCAGGGACGCAAGGAGTAACTTCTCAATAAGTTGGGGTATCTGTCAGACAATAAGGCACAACAAGGCCTACATAAAGTCAGGGAGCATGGGTATGTCTTTTTTTGCTCCATGCCCTTAATAAATAGGGGGCATCAGCGTGCCCCCATAAATCGGGACACACATGCAACGTG
>QMLT01000136.1 GCA_003646875.1 Deltaproteobacteria bacterium | reverse complement strand
GCCAATGATGTGAGCGCCAGAGATCTACAATTTGGTGATGGGCAATGGGTGAGGGGGAAATCTCTTGATACTTTTTGTCCTCTCGGCCCATGGATTACTACCGCCGATGATATTCCTGATCCTCATTCGCTTGGGATACGGTGCTGGCTTAATGGTCAGATCATGCAGGATAGCACAACAAGCATGATGATATTTAAACTCCCTGAGCTTATCAGCTTTATATCACACAATTTTACCTTGACACCCGGTGATATTATTCTCACCGGTACTCCCCATGGAGTCGGTACCTTTCGTGAACCCTCTATATATATGACCGATGGCGATGAGGTTGTAGTAGAGATAGAAAAGGTAGGTAGACTGGTAAATGTCTGCCACACAATGTAGAAAGGCAACCTGGTTTCGCATAATTTATCATAAAGCCTGTATGACATTTCGCGTTATCTTATATATACTGACAGACAAAACTCCGATAATTTTAATATGTATGATTGGCATAGTGGCAGTTTCTTATGGAATGTTTAAGGATAATACCCTGATTTTCATTATCGGTCTTTTGCTTGGTTTTGGAGGCTACCTGCTCATAAGAAGAAAAATGAAGGAATCCATCCGGAACAACCCATAATATTGTCTCTAAAACCCTATTTTTATGATATTTTCCTATCCATAGTTGGATAGTTTTATGGCAACGCCGGTGTCAGATGCTTTACAAAGCTCCTGAATCAATTGAAAGGAGATATAAAACTGGATCTGGTGGCCTAAAACGGCGAGAGCGGGAAAGTGATAAATTATCAAGCTTTCCCGCTCTTCAAGACCACCTAATATTACATATGGAAGGACTTGTCCACCGTTAATGCCACAAGGAAAAAACGGAATGTAAAGTGGCTATTGTTTACGGTTTCGGTCTTGGAAGGAACCCTGCCATCTCCATAATCTCAGGCACCCTATGTTCCCATTCAATCGCCATTAGATGGATTCCGGCAATTCCTTCTGTTTCTTTGAGTTCCTGCATCTGCTCGCAGAGAATCTTTATTCCTTCAGTGGCAACGTTACCTTTTCCTGCCCCCTTAAGTCTGGCAATCATTTCTTCCGGTATAATAATCCCGCTCACATTGGCAGCCATATATCGGGCCATACCTACTGATTTAAGGGGGGTAACCCCAGCTAAAATCTTACATTTTTCATGCAACCCCATATCCACAACCTGCTTCATAAATTCTTTAAATCGCTTCATATCATAGATACATTGGGTTTGAATAAAATCAACGCCGGCTTCCACCTTTTTTGCAAGCCTGTGAACCCTGTATCGAAATGGATCAGCAAAGGGGTTACATGCGGCCCCGATAAACATCTTGAAATCGCCTTCTATCTCATCCCCACAGATTACCTTATGCTCATCCCTCATGGTTTTAACCATATAGATCATCTGAATGGAGTCTATATCAAAAACATTCTTGGCCTCGGGGTGATTTCCAAATGTCTGGTGATCGCCGGAAAGGCAGAGCATGTTTCTAATTCCAAGGGCATTTGCACCAAAAAGATCAGACATCATAGCGATCCTGTTTCGATCCCTGGCCACCATTTGCATATTTGGCTCCAGCCCTTCGTCTATCAAGACTTTTGCCGCTGCAATCGAAGACATACGCACGATGGCAGTCTGATTATCGGTAATATTAACTGCATCAACATTACCCTTTAGCATGGATGCCTTTTTTTTAACCACATCTACATCCGTACCCTTTGGAGGCCCTAATTCTCCTGTAACGACAAATTCTCCCTTTTCCAAAAGCCTTTCAAGATTACTTCCAGACTTCATATTCTCATATCCTCCCTTATTATCTTTCTCGGACCACCATCATGGCTCGGTCTCCAGTCCTTATACATTTCAATCGGCTTTATCCTGTCCAGTTCTCCCAACGCCTCAAGTCGTTCTATAATGAGATGCCATGCACAATCAGTTTCCTTGTTGATCTCGCATTTTCCATTAGAAGATCCCCCACAGGGGCCATTCAACAGGCTTTTAGCGCATCGTGTAATAGGACAAATGCCACCTGTCTTCTCGAGCACACAATCTCCGCAACCAACACAGCGTTCCTCCCAAACGCCCACGTCCAAATTTGCGCCCATAAAAGTAGTGTTTAAACCAGGCACTATTTTGATTGGTTTGTCAGTTATAATACGATTAAAAAAGGCTGTTGCGTGTTGGACGCCAATACCACACGCCATAGATATCACAATATCTGCCTTTTTTACCTTATTAATTAATTCAGGATTATTCATGTACTCATCATCGCACTGGCGCAAGGCCATGGCCTCTTCAACCTCTATATCTTTTTTATTTTTCTTAAATGCCAATCGTAATTGCGATGACAGGATTTTCACCTCTTCCTCGCCTCCAGCCATACAAATAGTAACGCAGGAGCCACAGCCCACGACGAGAATCCTGGAATAATCCTCTACCATAGACAGTATCTCTGAAAATGGCTTTCTTTCAGCAACTATCATGATTCATCTCCCTCTCTATTAATTATTTAATGGCCATTCGTTAATGCACTGATGGATTTGGGCCTAAAGACCGAACCCTTTCAGTCATTCCATTAAGTATATCGACAAATTTTTTTGCTCCAGGGCCGGGCACAAAATCAAACAGTAATCGTTCCGGTTTCAGTCCCGCCTCTTGCAACAAAGATTGTGCCCGCTCCACCTTCTTTTGTGCCCTAAAATTGCCCTCTTTGAAATAGCATTCTCCAAACTTACAACTAATCACCACAACCCCGTCTGCACCAGACTCAAAGGCCTTGAGAAGGTGAGGTACTTCGATCTTGCCTGTGCACAGCACTCGTATTATCCTTATGTTAGGTGAGAATTGAAGTCCTGTTTTTCCAGCTACATCCGCTGCTGCAAGGGCACAATAGTGACAACAAAAAGCAATTATCTTTGGTTCGAATTCCGTCATTTTCTTCTCCTTCTATTCATTATGCAAACATTGTCTCTATTTGCGGTATTACATCAAAATCAGTAAAGCTTTTGAGCTCTATTGCATCATTAGGACAGGAACTTACGCAGACGCCGCATGCCCTACATTCAACAGGGATAATCTCTGCCACGCCATCATCATTTATAAAGGGCACACCAAAGGGACATACCCTTACACAGGTAAGGCACGCTATACACTTGCCAGGATTTACCTCTGCATAAACATTTTGATGGACAAGTTTATCTTTTGTCAGCACTGATAATGCCCTGATTGCAGCGGCCTTCGCCTGGGCAATGCTCTCATCTATTGTCTTTGGGCCATGTGAAAGGCCGCATAGAAATACACCCTTCTTACTAAAGTCTACAGGTGTAAAGGTCATATAGTCTTCCTCTTCGAAAAAATTGTATTCACCCAATGGCACTCCAAGAAGCCTGGAGAGACCAGTATTACCCTCATCAGGAATTATAGCGGCATTTAATATAATTAGATCAGGCTTTAACTCAATTCTTGCTCCTGCCTTCATATCGGTTGCTTCTACCAGCAGGCCATTATCCTGGGATATCTTTAATCCTTTCTCCTCATCAAAGCGAATAAAGTTAACTCCCGCCTCCTGCGCCTTTCTATACTGAATATCATTAAGAAAGTAAGTTCTGATATCCCTATGTAAATGGGACACCTTTATATCCGGATTAATCTCTTTCAGCTTAAGGGTATTTTTTATAGACTGAGAGCAACATACACGAGAGCAATAAGGTCTTTCCTCATTTCTTGATCCAACACAATGGATAACTACAGCAGAATTGGCGCTTTTGAGCGCCGCGTCATCATTTCTTATCATCTCTTCGAGCTCTAACTGGGTAATCACGTTTTTACTGTCTTTATAGAGATACCCCTGTGGCACATGCTCTCTTCCCCCTGTCGCAACAATTATTGTACCATACTCATTTTCATATTCGCCTGATGGCGTATTGATTCTGCTTGAAAATTGCCCAACGCGCCCCTTTACTTCCTGTAACTCTGCATTAAAGATTACATTTATCAAGGGATTTTCATTAACCTCCTTTACAAGGTCATCAATGTATGCAGAGACATTTCCACCTTTTGTGCTATGAGAAAGACGGGCTGCATTACCGCCTAAGATCTCAGTCCTTTCAGCTATATCCACTGGTATTCCATGGGATGATATACTTAAGGCCGCTGTCATTCCTGCCACACCACCGCCTAAAACGAGGCTGCGCTGTACAACGTCTCGTGTGTAAACTGGTAAAGATTCAAGGCCTTTAACCTTGGCTACTATTCCCCTAATTTCTTCTTTCATTCTTTCAGTGGCCTTATCCTTTTCTTCGATATTGACCCAGGCGCATAGTTCCCTGGCATTTACCATCTCAACAAGAAATTTGTTTAACCCAACCTGCCTGATCATGTTTTGAAATTTAGGCAGGTGACTACGATAACTGCAGGCAACCATTACAACCCTGTTGATTTCGTTTTCTTTGATGCTTTTTTGAATTTCCTCCATTCCTTCGGAATAGCAGGCATATTGAAAAATCCTGGTGTCTTCAACCCCGTCTAATGTGCCTGCAAATTCATGGAGTTGCTTTGTGTCTACAACCTTGGGTATGATCCCTCCACATTCACATACATACACACCAACCCTTGGTGGGATGCCGCTTACATCAAGCTCAGGCGGCAGGCTACTTTTTTTAATCTCGGATTCAGCATCCGATAAAAAATCTGCTACCTCCATGGCAGCGGCCTGTGAATCTGCAACTGCTAAGGGCGTATCCTCAAGAGATTTAAAACTGCCCCCCACTGCAATGCCGGGTGATGCAAGATTTGAGTGTTCCGTTAGTTCAGGAAATTTCCAGGAATTGAGCGGGATGCCAATGGACTCTGCAAGGTTAACGCCATTTTGGGAAGGAATAAGACCTAAAGAGAGAACCACCAGATCAAAGACCTCCTCATGGGATTCTCCACCTGCTTCAGTGACATAATGGAGGATAAGATTATGCGTCTCTGGATCCTCAGTGATGGATGAGACATTTCCCCTTATAAATTTTATCCCATTTTCTTTTGCCTCACCAAAAACCTTTTCAGATGGTTTTGATGTGGCCATTATGTCATTGTGAAATATGGTAATGTCGTTTTCTACATCCTTTGCCTGTGTAGACATTGCTGAGCGTATAGAATACATACAGCAGACAGAAGAGCAGTATTCAAGGCTGTCATCGCCCGATTTTCTTGAGCCAACGCATTGGATAAAGGCAATCTTGTGGGCTACTTCCCCGTCTGATGGTCTCGTTACCTGGCCTTTTGTGGGTCCATAAATGCTGACCAATCTATCCATCTGAAAGTTATCGATAACATTGGCCATTGTGCCATGACCAAGCTTTTTGGCCTCAGATGAGCCGTAATAGGGCTCCACACCAGGAGTTAGAACGATCCCGCCAACCTTTAGCTCCTGAATAGTCTCTTTGGCATCAAGATTTATGGCATCTGTCGGGCAGACATCTGCACATTTCGTGCATTCTTCGCCCTTCATATGCAAGCAGGTGCTAGGATCGATAGAAGGCTTATTGGGTACTGCTCCGGCATAGGGCATACCGATTGCATTCCTT
>QMLT01000135.1 GCA_003646875.1 Deltaproteobacteria bacterium | reverse complement strand
TCTCATAACCATGCTTTGGGCCGGTCATGAGAATACCGAGCAGGGCATATTCTGGCGACAATTTAAAGCTCATAATGGCTCATTATTTTATTCATTTTAAAAATATTCCAAATTGGAATAATTTTCAATAAAAAAATAGTAGTGTTCACAAGCAGTTATTTTATAAAAGACGATATCGAGATACAATTTTAAATAGGTTTTCACATCTATTTTCTATAGCGAGAAGGTAATTGACAAAGTCAGGATAAATTGATAATTAGCTTGTGGAGTTTGTAAAAGCTGGAGGATTTTATGTCTGATAAATGTTATCGTTTAGGCTGTGACATTGGTGGCACATTTACCGATTTTGTCTTACTTAATGACCAGACAGGGGAGATACAGATTAACAAGTGCCTGACTACTCCGAGCGATCCCTCGGATGCGGTGGAAGAGGGAATAAGGGAAATGGAGCAAAAAACCCCTGGGTTTATAGGTAAGCTCGATGAGGTGATACATGGCACAACCCTTGTCATCAATTCAATCATAGAGAGAAAGGGAGCGAAAACCGGCCTCATCACTACAAAGGGTTTCAGAGATGTCCTGGAGCTTGGAAGGGAGATCCGATATGCCCCATATAACATCTTTTCTGAATTCCCAAGACCATTGATTCCGAGGAGATTTCGTTTAGAGGTTGATGAAAGGATTCGAAGCAATGGCCAGGTATTAAAACCCCTGGATCCTGAGGCGGCGAGAGAGGTTGTAAGGCAATTGATCGAGATGGGCATTGAGTCAGTTGCTGTCTGCCTTATTAACTCTTTTGAGAACCCGGCTCATGAGTTGATCATCAAGGATGTCATAAAAAAACAGGCCCCTGACCTTTCGGTTTCAATTTCTTACGAAGTCTTACCCCAGATAAGAGAATATGAAAGAACAAGCACGACAGTGGCAAACGCCTATGTAAAGCCTTTAACAGGTAAATATTTATCCAAACTTTCTGAGAGATTAGAGGCTATTGGTTCTACAGGCAAGCTCTTTATTATGCTTTCGAGCGGCGGCATTACGTCAGTTGAAACAGCTGCGGAATTTCCTGTAAGGATTATTGAGTCAGGACCAACAGCGGCTGTTATCTCAGGTCAATATTATGGGAAACTGTTCGATATCCCGGAGATGTTTTCTTTTGACATGGGAGGCACCACAGCAAAGTCATGTTTGATTCAAGGGGGAGTTGCCGGTGTAGTCCCCACCTTTGAGGTAGGAAGAGTTCAGAGATTTATGAAGGGGAGTGGTCTCGCCATTCAGGTGCCGGTTGTTGACTTGATGGAGATTGGAGCCGGAGGCGGCAGTATTGCCAAGGTAAGCAAAATGGGAACTCTACAGGTTGGGCCAGAGAGTTCCGGAGCAGATCCAGGGCCTATTTGTTATGGAAGGGGAGGCGCTGAGCCAGGGGTGACTGATGCAGATCTGTTATTAGGCTATTTGGACGAGAATTACTTTTTGGGTGGCCAGATGAAGCTCGACAAGGAGGCTGCGAGGCGTGGCATTGAGGAAAAGATTGCCAAGCCATTGGATGTTCCATTCGTGCAGGCTGTATGGGGGATCCATGACCTCATTAACGAAACCATGGCTGCGGCAGCTAAAACACATATTGCGGAAAAGGGTGGTAATCCAAAGATTGCAACTCTTGTCGCCTTTGGTGGCGCGGGACCGGTACACGCCTATGGGTTGGCTAAAAAATTGGGTTCCCCTCAGCTAATAGTTCCACCGAATGCTGGTGTTGGTTCGGCCCTTGGCTTTTTCACTGCACCAAGGGCATTTGATCTGGTAAGGAGCCATAAAGTTGCCCTTAATGCGGCTGATTTCGATGAAATCGAGAAGATTTTTAAAGAGATGGAGGCAGAGGGGGCTAAGACTCTCCAGAAGTCCGGCACAGAGGAAAATATCAAATTTGAGCGATCTGTCGATGTGCGTTTTGTGGGACAGGGCTCTGAAACCAATATCCCTATCCCTGAAAGTAATTTCATTGAAGTAAAAACAGAAGATGTGAGAAGGCGGTTTGATGAAATATATAAAAAGCTATACGGCAGAACCTATCCTGATTCTCCAATGGAGTTTATAAACTTCAAGGTGAGAGCGAGCCTTCCAGAACGGCTTCTAAGGCTGCCTAAGGCCACAAAAAAGGTAGGCTCTTTCAAGGATGCGATCAAGGGCAAACGCCAGGCATACTCTGGGATTGATAGGGATTTTATCCCTTACACTGTTTATGACCGGTACAAATTGTACCCTGGTGCAAAATTTGAAGGCCCTGCAATCATTGAAGAAAGAGAGTCAACGGTTATTATTGGCGAAGATGCGCCTATCGCTGTAGATGACTTTGGCTTTCTATGGATAGATTTATAGTTGACAGGATTTAGGGATTAACATGATTTTTTAAAGGGGTAATGAAATGGGACAGAAGTTTGATCCTATAACGTTAGAGATACTCTGGCGTAGATTGATTTCTATTGTGGATGAGGCGGATAGCACTGTGGCACGCACGGCCTTTTCAAGCCTGCTGAGAGACGCCCACGACTATACAAATATGTTCACTGACAGAAAAGGGAGAGAACTTGCGCAGGGCACCTTTGCGACCCCTGGCCAGTCTGGAGCTATGGCCTTAGGAATCAAGAATCTTGTTAATAAGTTGCCTTCAGATAGTTACAGACCCGGAGATGTGTTCATAACGAATGATCCATGGGCCCTTGCTGGACATTTAAATGATGTCTGTGTAATGAGCCCCATTTTTTATAAGGATAAACTAACCTCTTTTACGGCCTGTGTTTTCCATCATTCTGATATCGGTGGACGTGTATCATCTGATAATCATGATGTATATGAGGATGGTCTCTTTATACCGCTGGTTAAACTCTATGATGGTGGAATTCTTAATGAGGCTGTAATTGAAATGATTCGCTGGAATGTTCGCACTCCTGATGAGGTAATAGGCGATATCCGTTCACAGATAGCAGCAAATCACGTGTGTGCGGAAAAGATATGTCAAATGCTTGAAGAGTATAAGATGGATGACCTTGATGATTTGGCGGATGATATTATCGGCCGCACAGAAAAGAGTATGAGGGAGGCCATTGGGAAGATATCTGATGGGGTTTATCGGGCTGAAGGGATTGTGGAGCAGATGGAGGGCAAAGAGGACGTAGTCATAAAGGTTGCTGTTGAGGTAAAAGGAAGCGATATAATGGTAAACCTTGATGGTTCTTCTCCCCATGTGGACTGGGGTGGTAATGTTGTGTACAATTTTACCTATGCCTATGTGTTCATGGCCATAAAAAGTATATTTGACCCGGATATACCTAACAATGAAGGCTGTGCTGTCCCTATCACTATGAAGGCGCCCAAAGACAGTGTGGTTAACTGTACATTCCCGGTAGCTGTTGCTGCAAGAATGCAGGTAGGGCATTTTCTGACTGAGATAATCTATAGGGCTCTGGCAAAGGCTATACCTGACAGGGTTCTCGCAGGAAGTGGTGGAACCCCTGCAACAATGAATGTATTTTATGGAAAAAGAAACGATGGAACACCGTGGCATTCCGTGATTATCAGGGGTGGTGGTATGGGTGCAAGCTCCACAAGTGATGGTTGTTACGATTATATATTCCCTGCCAATGGAGCCAATACACCTATCGAAATATTCGAGAATGATACACCTCTTATCGTAGAAACGAGAGGACTTCTCACTGATTCAGGCGGGTTGGGTAAAATGAAAGGAGGTCTTGGAAGGCGTGTCGTTTTCAGGGTTCCTGACGATGAATATGCCCCTACTCCACCGGTTAATCTGGGAATTCAATCCGGAAGGTATCGCTATCCTCCCGAGGGTCTATTTGGTGGCAAGGACGGAGCAAAGGCACAGTTCCTGATAAACGGGGAGCCAGGGAATCCTTATGGTTTGACCCAATTGAAACCAGGCGATGTAGTTGTCATGGATGCCGCAGGTGGAGGAGGGTATGGAGACCCGCTGGACCGTGATCCGGAATTAGTTGAAACTGACGTCGCTGAAGGATACGTGAGCTTTGAGAGTGCGAGAGAAGACTACGGTGTCGTCATCAATCCTGACACTATGAAGGTAGAAGTGGATGCAACTCAAAGTCTACGAAAGTCCTTAAAGAAGGCTAACGGATAAAGAAATCTATTCCTGCGGCCACACAGTATTTTACCAGGTTTTCATACATCCGAGTTGCGCTTTATTCAATGACAGATAACCCAACTTATTGCGAAGCTCCGTCTAAGCCACTTAAACCTTTGGGATAGTCTGGCCTTTAGAGTTTTTCCTTCTGTGCCAATATCTTAATATTTTCTGCAATAGCAGCACCAAACTCAGAGCATTTTATCTCTTGCGCGCCCTGCATTTGCCGGGCAAGGTCATAGGTGACTGTTTTCTGGGCAATGGTTTGTATGAGCGCACGGATAATCAGCTCTGCGGCCTCTACCCATCCCATAAAACGGAACATCTCTGCGCCGGATAAGATTAAAGAGCTGGGATTCACTTTGTCTTGGCCTGCATACTTTGGCGCTGAGCCGTGAGTGGCCTCGAAAAGTGCACAACGATCCCCGATATTCCAGCCCGGCGCCATCCCTAAACCGCCCACCTGCGCTGCGACTGCATCGGATAGGTAATCGCCGTTCAAATTAGGCGCGGCGATCACCCCATATTCTTCTGGCCGCAGCATCAGCTGCTGAAACATCGCATCAGCAATGCGATCCTTTATGACAATCCTGCCCTGCGGCGTTTGACCGTCAAACTTCTCATATAGTTGTGCTTCGGTTACTGTTTGCTCCGAGAACTCTTCATATGCAACCTGATAACCCCAATCACGGAATGCGCCTTCTGTGCACTTCATGATATTGCCTTTGTGAACGAGGGTTACACTGTGATGTCCGTTCTCGATTGCATACCGGATTGCCCTATGGACCAGACGGCGAGAATTAAACTCGCTCATAGTTTTGATTCCCACGGAGCTTTCAAGGGATACCAGCTGTCTGCCGGAGTCTTTCAGTTTTCTATTAATCAATTCGAGAACCTCTTTGGCATCCCGCGACCCTGCCTCCCACTCTATCCCGGTGTATACATCCTCTGTGTTTTCCCGAAAGATCACCACGTTTACCCTCTCGGGATGGATAACAGGCGCAGGGATTCCAGAAAAGTACCGCACTGGCCGCACGCAGGCATAGAGATCCAATCTTTGCCTTAAGGCCACGTTTAGCGAGCGGAATCCGCCTCCTACCGGTGTTGTCAGGGGGCCTTTGATGGCCACCTTATAGCGTTCAATGTCCTCAAATGCACTCTCTGGCAATGGGTTGTCTGACCCATAGACCTTTTGTGCCTTCTCTCCAGCAAGCAACTCATGCCACACAATTAGACGTCTACCTTTGTAGGCATAATAGACTCCAGCATCAAATACCAGCTGAGCAGCCGCCCAGATGTCCGGGCCTGTTCCGTCGCCTTCAATGTAAGGGATAATGGGATTGTCTGGAACGATGGGGCGCCCATCTACTCTCCAGTCTATGGTTTCTCCGGCCTTCTCAGGCTCATTCATCTTATTAGTCATATTGTTTCTCCAGTAATACAATAT
>QMLT01000134.1 GCA_003646875.1 Deltaproteobacteria bacterium | reverse complement strand
CCTTACGGGGCCGCCCCTCAGTTTTTCTTTCTATCAGAACTGGGGGATATTGTCAATTCATTAAAGGAGAAAGGAGAACGTAAAATGAAACAGTTTAAATTTATATTGTGCTTATTCACTTTGATTTTTGCCTTTACCTCCTTTGCGCAGGCACAGGAGGCAGTAGAACTCGAGAAAACAGTGGTTACAGCCACACGGACAGAGACGCCAATCGAGAATCTGCCGGTGAGTGTTACTGTCATAACCAAAAATGACATAGAAAAGATGCACGCAAAGACCGTGGATGATGTGTTGAACAAGGCTGCTGGCATAAACGTCAGGCGCAACCAAGGACTTTCAACTACTGGAAGTCATACAACAGTTGCTATGAGAGGAACCGGACGAGAGACTGCAAGGACCCTGTTCCTTAAGGATGGAGTACCATTAAATACCACGTATATAGGTTCCGTTAATTTCTGGAGTACGATGTCGGTGGATAATATAGAAAAGATAGAGATAGTCAGAGGGGCATCATCCGCACTTTATGGTTCAAGTGCAATGGGAGGAGTAGTAAACATTATCACCCGCCCTGCTAAGAAAAAGAGGGAAGGAAGCGTAAGCCTCGAGGGAGGTACATTTGATACCTATATCGGCAATGCACGATTCAGTGGTGCAACAGAAAAATATGGGCTTCGTGTCGCAGCAGGCCATAAAAGGACAAAGGGTTATGAATATTATGAAGGTGATAAATGGAAGGACTATTATCATACTCCTGAAAATGAGACTACAAATGCATCTATAGGCGCTGATATATTTTTGGGAGAATCCCTCTTGAAACTTGACTACGAATATTTCTTAGAAGACTCCCTTACCAGAACTACCAGCAAGGGCGACGGTGAGGCTAAAAATAATAATTATATGCTTGGCTACAATATCCCCATAGGAAAGATAGATTTCAGCATAAAATCTTGGTACTTTGACTATAGCAATACCTACGAGAAACACAAATATAATAAGACAACAGGAGCTTACGATAAGTTTTATTATACCTACAGCGTCCCCAAGGATGAATATGGTTTGATGCTACAGGCAAGCAGCGAATTTGGGAGCCACCGCCTGACTGTAGGCAGTGATCTTAAATGGGGGAGAGTGTGATTCAAACTATAGTTACGAAACAGGGCAGAGAAAATTCAGCGGAAAACAGGATCTCTATTCGGTATTTGTAAATGATGAGATACTTATAGGAGACAAACTGATCTTAAGCGCAGGAGTGCGTTACGATTCGTGGAAAAACCATTCCGGCGATTACTATGATGATACTAAGGCCCCGACAAAGGAAGGCCAATACCCTGAGAAGACTGATGAGGCATTATCTCCCAGGGCAGGGGTTGTCTATAAGCTTACGGAAGCTACTAAGCTTAGAGCATCATTTGGCACGGGATTCAGAGCCCCCTCTCTCTACTACCTTTACAGATCTGGCTATCATGGCGCAAGTAGGTTTGACCTGGCCAATCCTGAACTGGAGCCAGAGAAGATGCCATGGTCTTATGATGCCGGGTTTGATATGAAACCCAATGAAAACCTTAACCTAACCTTCACATTTTACCAGAGCCAGTTCGAGGATTTTATGACAAGTAAGACGCTGGATGCAAGTGAAGTGCCGCCATGGTATACCCCTGAGCCTGGCCAGACTGTGGTCCAAAAGGTAAACGTTGGCAAGGTTGACATATATGGAGTTGAGGCCGGTCTGGAAGTATCTTTTAACAGCAAATGGTCTGCCTTTGTAAATCACACCTATAATGTATCCAAGATAAAAGAGTATGAAGAGAAACCAGAGGTGGTGAAGAACTACCTTGACCACTCTCCAAGACATACAACTAAACTCGGTTTTATCTATGACAACCCTGAGTTGTTCACATTGGGTATCTATCTGACAAATGTGGGGTCCATGTTTTATGATATGGAAAACACCGATTCAAAGAAACTTGATGCATATCAGGTCGTGGATTTGAAGATCTCACGTGAAATATTAAAAGGGATGGAACTATTTCTGACTTTGCATAATTTAACTGACGAAAAATATAAGCAGTACTATACCACTTACAATCCACCATTTACGGCCATGCTGGGAGCAAGGTATACTTTTTAAGACCTGTTAACTCTAGTCGTAGAGTCCTCCCGCTTCCCTGAAAAGGAGGCGGGAGGACTCCTCCGAGGCGTGGGTGCTTTAGATCATAACCTATGACTAAAAAAGCTATTATAACAATACATCTGGTAGGGATGCTCTTGATAACTTTGATGTTTTTAGTCGATTTTTCCTCCAATGTCCGGGCTGAAAATGATATTGGCACCCTTGCCAATGAAGGAATTAGTCTTTACCGCCAGAGGAGATACCCAGAGACCAAAATAGCCCTTGAGAAGGCGATTTTAATTAAAAAGGAACCCAATCTCTATTACCTTTTAGGAAATACCTATTACATGTTAGGAGAGCTTGAAAAATCTGAGGATACGTACAGGGAAGCCCTTAAAATAGATCCCAATTATATGCCTGCCTTACAGAACCTTGGCCGGCTCCTTTACAAGGAGAAAAAGTATAATGAATCGATTGCCGTTTTTGACCGGGTGCTGGCAAAAGACCCGGAGGATATTAAGGCCATTAGATTTCAGGCAGGCTCATATCATGGTATGGGCAATATGCCCAAAGCGATCGAAAAATTTGAACAGATCCATCGGTTGAATCCGGAAGATTCGGAAACCATAAAAATCCTGGCCCGATTATATAAAAGCTCCGGCGATTATTCAAAGGCAATTGTGTTTTATCAGAAATTACTGGCTCTTGAGTCAAACCAAGCTGGCCATTACCTATCTCTGGCAAGGGGCTATGTTAAATTGGGCGAGAAGGCTCAGGCCATTAATGTATTACGAGAGGGACATAAAAATATCACGAATGATTTCAACTTGGCCATATCTCTCGCTGATTTACTTTTTTTAAACAAAGAGTTTGAAGACGCTGCGGCTATATACAGAGAGGCATATCTAATAAACCCAGAGAGTAAAGAGGTCCCTATTTGCCTGGCAAAGATATATTATCTTCTAAAAAAATTTACTGAAGCGGAAAAGATCCTCAAAGATCTATTAAAAACAGATTCAACAAACCTGAAGGCTTACGAACATTTGGGTCCTATCTATCTTGCACAGAATAAGCTCAAAGAGGCTTCTTCATGTTACGAAAAGATTATAATGCTCAAAGATAAGCCCTTTGAAGAATATCTCATTCTTGGAAACATATCTCTTTATCTCAATAAACCGGATAAAGCTATTGAATTCTATAAAATGGCTCTGGATATAAAGCCCGATGATATCAGGGCCCTTAACGGTGTCGGGGCAGCTTACAGTATATTATCCAGATGGGATAAGGCCATTACCTTTTATCAAAGGGCATTAAAATCAGACCCGGAAGATAAAGAGGCAAAACAGGGGCTTTTATATGCCCTTAAGCATGACACCAAAGGAATACGAGCAAATATAGATGCCTTCACAGGCGCTTCTCCTCGTGTAAGGAAAGGAGATACAGGAGTTTTTAGACAGGATTAGTAATTGAAAGTTATCAATGGTCAATGATCAGTGATCAATTGATAAATGTTAATTGGTGCAGCAATATTGTTAATATCAGGCCCTTAGGTAAAATGAAATGCCAAGTGTCCGACTTTTATTATTATGGGATATATTTCAATGATAATAACAACTTAACTAATACACAAATCAACTATTTGACAAACTCTAAAAGGAGGAAAAAATTATGGCAGAGAGAAGCAAGAAGAGCAGAAACATTATAGGGATAATTTTAGGAATACTAATTGTTTTAGTAATTATCTCTATGGTCTATACCCAGGGTAAGACTAAATATTACAGGATAGGGCTTACAGAGTATGAAAAAGGGAATTACAGGCAGGCGATAGAGAATTATACCAAAGGGATAGAATCTAATCCTGATGATGCTTCATTATATAATAACCGTGGTTTAGCATATTATAGTTTTGAACAATACGATAAGGCCATTTCTGATTTTAATAAGGCAATAGAACTAAAACCTGACTTTGCAGACGCCTATTATAATCGTGGTTTGGCATACTTCAGAAAAGGATCTTATTATAATTTTGAGCCGCGTAAAAAAGCGATTGACGATTTTACCAAAGCCATTGAATTGCAGCCTGATTTTGTAGATGCCTATTATAATCGGGCTGTTACTTATACTGAGCAAATCCACTATCACCATAAATATGCAACCATCCCGCCCAAGTTTCCTGCTGAGGATATGAAGCACTACAATCAGGCCCTTACCGATTATAACAGAGTGCTTGAATTAGATCCCTCTTATATTCTTGCCTATCAAGGAAGAGGAAATCTTTTTTACAGGCACGGCGATTGGGACCTGGCAGATAGGGAGTATGATAAAGCGCTCGATAGTGAAAAGGAGATATTAAAGAAGGTCGGATACGAGGGGTTAGCGGGCGTATATAACAGCAGAGGAAGAAATGACCTGGCATGGGGAAAACTTGAAAAAACTATTTCAGATCTTACTACGGCAATCAGTTATTATCGAAAGGGAGTGATCAACAAGGAAGTGGGATTGAACAGACATGTCACCAATGCCCTTGCCCATAGGACAGTGGCAGGCTGGGAGTTGGGGAGATGGGAAGATACGATTAAATTTGCTGATGAAACAATTAATGTGAAACAAAGTAATCCTAAGAAATATGGAAAGTCTACATATTACTTCTTTACCAAGGGGAGGTGCTATTATCATCTTGGCAAATATGATGAGGCTATTAAAAATCTTGAAAAGGCATTAAGTGAATCAAAGTATGGAATGGATGCAAAGGCAAGGTTATGGCTTGGCAGAGTATACAAAGCAAAAGGGGATGAGGAAAAGGCAAAGGAGACATTAGAGGATGCCCTAAAATTCTGTAACAAAAACATTGAGAAGGGTGATGAAACCGGGCTTCACAAGGCATATCTTCTAAGAGGATTGTGTTATTTAGAGCTTAATGAGTACGATAAGGCAATTTCTGACTTTGAAGAAACCATAAAGCGAAGGGTAAGGGCAGACCGTCCCGTTAACCATACAAGTTATTGGTTGGATGCCCATAAATACACCGGCATTGCCTATATGAAAGCAGGGAATAGTGATATGGCAACAGAATATTTTCAAAAAACAATAGAATTGGCAAAAAGCCGGGGATTTCAGGAAGTGGTGAAAGAGGTGAAAGAGCTTTTAATCAAATTATAATTTAACGTCTCAAAATTTCTACAGGTTATTGAACTTCCGTCGATTTTAGTCGAGTAGTTAAATAGTCAAGTTGTCGAGTCGTAACGTCCTTGAACCAATTGACTAATCAACTACTTGACCACTCGACCAATTGTGAACGAAGCGAACTAAATTCAAAGGAGGAATTGAATATGTGTGTTCCAATAAGTGTTCTTACAAAAGGTAGAATCAGCGGCTGCACCGGAGCTTGCGGGCTTTGGCCCCATATCAGCGCCCTTGCTGTACTTGGGGCAGGTCTGGCATGGAACTTTTTCCGTGGTGGCAAAGCCGGGAAAAAAGAAAGTGAAGGCCTGAACCAGCAATAGT
>QMLT01000133.1 GCA_003646875.1 Deltaproteobacteria bacterium | reverse complement strand
GCGCGCCTTTCTGAGAGCCGACCCCGATGTTATCATGATCGGTGAGATGCGTGATCAAGAAACAGCTTCCATCGGGATTGAGGCCTCATTGACCGGGCATCTTGTTTTTTCCACTCTCCATACCAACAGCGCCCCCGAGACAGTAACCAGGCTGTTGGATATGGAACTGAATCCTCTCAATTTTTCTGACGCCTTTCTCGGCGTGCTGGCCCAGAGATTGACCAGGAGGTTATGCAAGAATTGCCGTAAGGAATATCATCCCTCCACAGAGGAGTTTGAAGAGATAGTCGCAGAATATGGGAGGGAGAAGTTCAAAGCCACGAATATAGAGTACACCCCTGAGCTTACCCTTTATCGCCCTGTGGGTTGCGAGACATGCTCAGGAACCGGCTATAAGGGACGCATGGGGATACATGAATTAATGGAGGGTACCCCAGAAATAAAAAGATTAATAAAAAAACAGGCATCCTCGGAAGATCTTTTTACGCAGGCAGAAAAAGACGGGATGACCACCTTGAAACAGGACGGAATCCAGAAGGTTTTTCAGGGATTAACTGACATCAATGAGGTGCGAAGGGTGTGTATTGATTAATTGAAGATTGATAATTGAATATTGACAATTGCTATCTACTTATTAAAGGCTTTCCTTGAATATTCAATTTTCAATAGACAATAATCAATTTAATTGGGTGAGCCAAATGTCTAAAAAAGCACTGGTGGTGGATAACGATTTCTTCTTTGTGGAATTTCTTACCGAGTTACTCGAAAAAAGGGGATACGAGGTCATTAAGGCCTATGACGGCAAGGAGGGCATATCAAAACTAGAGGAAGAATCGGTTGATCTCCTGTTTGTGGACCTGGTAATGCCAAAGATAAATGGGAAACAATTCATTAAATTTACCCGCAAGAAATTCCCAGACGCCCGTTTCCCTATTATTACTATCTCAGGAACTCTCATTGAACAGCTGGACGGGCTCAATGAAATAGGTGCCGACTACTATATCGCAAAAGGGCCCATGGAACAAATGGCGGATCACGTCAATAAATGTATGGATAGGATAGAGAAACAACCTTTCCCCCCTCCAAACGGCGAGGATCTTTTGGAACCAGGAAAGCTATACCCGAGGCAAGCTACGGTGGAATTGATGGACACGGTTGTTTTTCACCAGGCAGTCACAGAAAGCATCGGCATTGGAATCATCGTCGTTGACAGGGATGCCAGGATCATAAACGCCAATTCATTGGCCCTCACTATAGTGAATAGATCCCTTGAAGAGGCACTGAATCGCCCTATCACAGCCGTATTTCCGAAAATAGAAAAGGCAAAAGTAATCGACGCACTAAAGGGTGTGATCCAGAGCGAGGAATCTAGAAAAATCACCTTTTACTCCACCATCCGCTCTCAGAATATCCGAATAATCGTCTCACCTCTTAAGATAGACGGTAAAATAGCCGGGTGGATCGTGGCCATGGAGGACACAAACAATGGGTAGAACAAGCATAAAAAACAAACTCATCCTCAGCTTTTTGGCCTTGCTCTTGATTGTCATGGTGGTAGTTGGTGTTGTCAACCGAATAACAAATGATTTCTATCTCGCCCAGGCAATCTCCAGTGCCCTGGCCATGGCCTCTGGGGTTATCTTCGGCAGTGTTTTTTCCAGATCCCTGGTAAGGAGGCTGAACAATCTCAGTAATGTTGCCAGGGAAATCAGTCAAGGAGATCTCTCCAGGGAAATACCCCTCTTATCTCAAGATGAAGTGCGCAATCTGGAAGAGATTTTCGCGCTCATGGTGAGTCATCTCAGGGGTATGCTATCCGAGATGAAAAACGCTTCTCAGCAGGTGCAGGAAACCAATGAAAATCTCATCAAACTGGCAAAAAAGGTGCTGGAAAACAGCCATAAAATAGACCAGTCAGCGACGGCTATTGCCAAAGGATCAGAGGAGCAGACCCTGATTGTTCAAAAAACGTCACTCAAGGTGGATGATGGATTGAAGGAGATGGACGAAATCGTCAAACAATCGGCCGACATCGTCTCCAAGATTAATGAGGCGCGGCATAAGACCGAGACTGGAGAGATTAATGCCCGTGAAACCCTGAACCACCTGCAAGAGGTGCTCAAACAGATGGTTGAATATACTAAACCCATATACAGGTTGTCCAATAAGGTTGAAAAGATTCAATTGGTTATAAAGGTAATGGATGAGATCGCACAGAAGACAGATCTCCTTTCCCTTAATGCCTCTATTGAGGCAACAAGGGCGGGTGAAATGGGGAAAGGCTTTGCCCTTGTTGCCAATGAAATAAGAAGCATGGCTGAAAACTCCAAGCAGTCGTCCCAGGAGATAGAAACGATAGTGCAGGGAATCCTTGAGGACAATAAGGCGGTTATAGAGGCTCTATCAAAGAGTCAGGCCGGTATCAATAAAGGCCGGGAAATTATCCATGGCATAGTGGATACATTTGGTGAGATGCTGTCTGGAGTGAAAGATATTTTCCTCAAAGTCCAGGAAATGGAGGAAGTAACAGAGAAGCAGGCAAGACAGATGAGAGGTCTTTTGAGTTATTTTCAGGATCTTTCGCGGCTTGCCCAGGAGAATTTTGTGTCTACCCAGAAGACCACCATAGCAACCAAAAGCCAGGAAAAGGACATGAAAGAGATTGTCAATGCCATGCAATCTCTGAACGCACTTTCAGAGAAGATGATGGAAACACAGCAGCGTTTCAGACTTGGTGCAAGCTAACAATGGAATGGTTCGCCTTTAAGGCAGCGGACAAATACCTGGGAATAGAGGCCCAGTATATCCACCGGGTGGTGGATGAGGTCAAAGTAACACCTGTTCCCCTCGTACCTCACTGTCATATGGGAGTGATGTATTACAGGGGAGAGGTGTTTGATGTTATCCATATTGGAAGTCTTCTGGGACAAAGGGAAGCGTTGTACCCGCCCACCTCGCCTGAGCCCGCCTCAGGCGGACGATGGCGGGCAGGCCTCGAGAATTCTCGTATTATTCTCATGAAGTGGCCCTCCAAAAAACTGGCTTTGCTCCCTGATAAAATAATCGGCCTGATATGGGTTGAGGATAATAAGAGGGAGCAGACTGTCTATGCTCCCCGCTCGCCCCGCATGAGCGCTATCGATGCCGGGCAGGCTCGCCAGCCTCGCAAGCCGGCCCGCCTGCCGAGCAGAGCGAGGCGCCCAGGGCGAGAGCGTTGCGGGCGGGAGGAAGAATGTACTGTACGGCTCATTACCCCTGAGCATATCTGGAAAAAAGTATCAGAATTGCACTATGGACCTCACAAAGTATGAAAAGATCTTCGCCCAGGAGTCAGAAAGGTATCTTAAAGAACTAGACGACCTTCTGATGCGGGTGGAAAAGGACCTGCTCAATCGTAGCCTATGGAGCGAGATCCATGGCAAGGTTCACTCCATAAAAGGAATGGCCAGGGCCCTCAGTCTGGACAAGATCACCGGCCTGAGCCATTCCATGGAGGACTGGTGTAAAGAGTTCCAACAGGGCACCATGGAGGCTACAGCCAATGCAGTGCAGCTGCTTTTTGATGGAGCAGACCTGCTGAGACTCCTGGTGGCAAGGAAGGGCGAGACTGACTCCCATGAAAATCAGAGATGGTACAGTAGCCTCACCTCTCAATTCGAAAAGGGCCCGGAGGAATCGGCAAACAAAGTCCAGCATGTAGACTCACCACACTCCTCCACCCCTTCACCGAATAAAAAGATAAACCAAGTCCAGGTACAATATTCCCTGATCGAGGAACTTCTTGGCCTTTCCCAGGAAATCCTGCTCTCAGAAAAGGCACTCCCTCCCCTCTCTCAAGAACAGATATCATCAGGCCTTAAAAACTGGATCGACCGCTATACATCCCTGTTGAAAGGCCTTTGCTTTCGATTGGCCCAATTGCGACTGATGTCAGTGGGTGATTTTTTCGAGCTATTTGTAAAGACCATCAGAGACCTGGCAAAAGAGCACAATAAAGAAGTACGATTTGAGGTCATTGGGGGTGAGGTTCAGGCGGATATCGCTCTTCTGGCAAATTTACGAGAACCGTTTATTCATCTCTTCAGAAATTCCATTGCCCATGGAATTGAACCCCCAGATGAACGCGTACGTGCAGGCAAAAACCCTGAGGGTAAGATCATTCTGGAGGCACGGAGGGAAAGGGATAGTCTCATCATTTCCATAGGCGACGATGGCCAGGGTATTGATAGACCTGCCATTATCAGGCACCTCAAGGGTAAGGGATCCATGACAGATGAACAGATAGCCAGGATGTCTCAGGAAGAATTCTTCAATACCATAATCAGCCCCGACTTTTCGTCGGTATCGGAAACCACAGACATGGCCGGCAGAGGTATAGGCATGAGTGTTGTTGCACAGGCCATTGAGTATCTGGGCGGTTCGATGACCATCCACTCGGAGAAGTCAAGAGGAACTGAGTTCATTATTAAACTGCCGCTGTCGCTGTCTATTCTATATGCCGTCACATTTTACGTGGGCGACTATGCCCTTTCTATTCCCACATCAAACGTGGAATCTATTGAGAGACGGGATCGTATTTCACCACAGGAAAGAAAGTCTTTGTATGATCTCAGGGCATTGCTAGGTGCGCACTATAACGGGGGGAATGGTTTCCATATCCTGAAGCTCAGGCATCACACCCCCGATTCCCTTACGAGCGGATTACACGCGAAAAACGGCCAGATATGCCTTTTGGTTGATGGTATTACCGGAAACCGGCAATTGATGGTGATGCCGTTGGGGGAGCTGTTGTCGAAGGTCAGGATTTTCTCCGGTGTGGGGATCATGGAGGACGGCCACATCTCTATGCTCCTAGACCTTGAAAATCTTCTCGAGGTGCAGACTTCGTCAGGACATACTTGAAACTGGAAACTTGAAACTTGAACTTGAAATTTGAAACTGGGGTTAGGCAGTCCCTTGGTAGACTAGCCAGGGAGATCAGGCAGATTATTGAACCATTTTTTTCCGATACGCCTGTAATCAAAGGATCCGTCTATGAACTGAAGACTAAATGTGGAAAACCAGGGTGCAAATGCGCTCAAGGCCAACTCCATCATCGCATGGTTTTGAGCGCAAGCGAGAAGGGCAAAACTCAATTGCGGGCAATTCCGCGTGGCTTTCTCGTTGAGGTAAAGAGCAAGGTACGCCGTTATCAGCAACTTCGCCGCGCTCGAGTACGGCTTATCGAGGTGCACAAGAACATGCTTCAGCTCATGGATGAGATGGAGGCGATGCGCCGGGAAGAGATGCCCGTTTCTAGAAAGAAACCAAGGTCTCAACGAGGGCTTAGATGGACCTCGTAATCTTCGAGGAAAATAAACCTCTCATAGTGCAGGCCCTTGGTGAGGGAGAATTTGACTATATAGAGTCTGCCAGCGAGGTATTTGAGACGGAATTTTTCAGCTTCATTAAGGCCAAGGCGATCCTGGATAAACTTGCCGAGACCTACCCGAGTCCCCGGAAGAAACAGGAGGTCCCCCTGTGGTTTTATGTGGCCAGCAATCTTTCCATGAGGCTGCATGGTGTACACTCTTTCAATGCCTTTCCTCTGGTAGTACGCTCAGGGGGCCTGCTCAATGTGTTAGGCCCGAAAG
>QMLT01000132.1 GCA_003646875.1 Deltaproteobacteria bacterium | reverse complement strand
TTAGGCACTTCTTAACAGGAGCTAACAATAAGCAAAAAACCGGCCGTAAGGGTTAACGAGCAAATCAAGGCAAAAACAGTACGATTGATCTCTGTGGATGGAAAGCAGATAGGAATTGTCCCTATTGCTGAGGCCTTGCTCGCAGCAAAACAAAAAAACCTTGATCTGGTTGAGGTATCCCCCAATGCAGAGCATCCTGTATGCCGCATTATGGATTATGGCAAGCTCAGGTACAATAAGACCAAAAAAAGCAAGACCAAGACACGGACAAGCCACCTGAAAGAGATTAAAATAAGACCCCTTATTGCAGAACACGATGTGGAGGTGAAGATAAAGAATATACGAAGATTTTTACTCCAGGGAGATAAGGTGAGGGTTCATATGGTATTCAGGGGAAGGGAGAGATCCCATACTGATTTGGGCCTCACCCTCCTTAAAGAGATTATCAAAAAGATTGAGGATATAGGCATTGTCGAGGTAGCCCCCAAGATGGAGGCAAGAGATATGTCAATGCTCATTGTGCCAAAATAGGTATCGTATCATGCCCAAGATAAAGACAAACAAGGGAGCGTTAAAACGCTTTAAAAGAACAGCTACAGGAAGGTTACTCAGAAACAAGGCCTTTGCAAGCCACATTTTAACCAAAAAATCACGAAAAAGAAAAAGAAACTTACGAAAATCAACCACCCTGGATAAGACAAATGTAAAACAGATATCACGACTGATTCCGAATTTTTAGTTAAGTCGTTAATAAACAACTCAACTGCTCAACCATTTACCGACTTAACAACAACTCTATGAGGTAGATATATGACACGAGCAACAAATGCCCCGCAATCAAGGCAAAGAAGAAAAAAGATCCTCAAGGCGGCAAAAGGGTACAGGGGTGGCAGAAGTAAGCTTTTAAAGACTGCCACTGTGGCTGTAATGAGATCTAGACAGTATGCCTACAGGGACAGAAAAAAAAGAAAAGGTGATTTCAGAAGACTCTGGATCACCCGAATTAATGCAGCTGCTAGAGAGAATGGGCTCTCCTACAGCAAACTTATCATGGGAATGAAAAAGGCAGATATTGCATTAGACAGAAAGATCCTGGCAGACATGGCTGTCAGTGATCCTCAAGGGTTCTCAGAGATAGCCAGGATGGCTGGGTGATCAAATGATTACTTGGTCGAGCTGAAAATTTACTTGCCACAATTTTTAATTAGTTTATGATTCATAACCCGCTTGAGAAACTTGAAACTTAAAAAAAGGGCCTATAGGACCCCAGTTTTCCGTTTCAAATTTTAAATATCTTTAGTTAGATCTAAGACTGGATTTATATATTGAAGGACCAACTCCTTGAATTGAAAATGAAGGCCTTAAAAGAACTGGAATCAGTTTCTGAAAGGTCTGATCTAGAAAAATTAAGGCAGCAGTATCTTGGTAGAAAAGGCCTCCTCGCTCTTCTTTTAAAAAAACTGACAGCATTGCCAAAAGAAGAAAGACCTGTTATAGGCAAACTCGCCAACCAGGTAAAAGAGGAGCTCCATAAACAATTCCAGTTCGTATCTGATTCTCTCACTGCCAAAGCTGTAGAATCGGAATCAGCTTTTGATGTAACACTTCCTGGTAGAAGAATCCCATTAGGTCACCTACATCCCATCACTAAGACAACAGAAGAGATTTGCACCATCTTTTCAACCTTAGGGTTTAGGGTTGTTGAAGGACCTGAAGTGGAGCTTGATTATTACAATTTTGAGGCCTTAAACATGCCAAAGGATCATCCTGCCAGGGATATCCAAGACACCTTCTATGTATCTGATACCGTGGTATTGAGAACCCACACCTCACCCATGCAGATCAGGATAATGGAAAGTCAGTCCCCCCCTGTAAGTATAATTGCTCCGGGAAAGGTGTATCGACCGGATTCAGATGTCAGCCATACCCCAATGTTCCACCAGGTAGAAGGGCTATTGGTAGATAAAGGCATTACCTTTGGCGACCTTAAGGGAACTCTTACCACCTTTATCCATCAGATATTTGCGCATGACACCAAACTTCGATTCAGGACAGGCTTCTTTCCCTTCACTGAACCCAGCGCAGAGGTAGATATTCAGTGCGTCATATGCAAAGGAGCCGGTTGTCGAACCTGCTCGTATACTGGCTGGATAGAAATTCTTGGCTCTGGGATGGTAGACCCAGAGGTATTCAAGGCTGTTGGTTATGATCCAGAGAATGTCTCTGGGTTCGCATTTGGTATGGGAGTTGAGAGGATAGCTATGCTAAAATCCGGTCTGGATGATATCAGGCTCTTTTTCGAAAATGACATAAGGTTTTTACAGCAGTTTTAAAGGAATCATTATTACTCGGTAAAATAGTTCGTCAAGTCGTCGATTAGTGTAAACCAAACGACTCAACCATTTGACTACTCAACAATTTATTAAACAAAGGATCATACATGAGGGTTAGCCTTAACTGGCTGAAAGAATTTGTAGAGATTGATCGAACACCGGCTGAATTAGCCGAGATGCTTACTATGGCAGGCCTTGAGGTTGAAGGTCTTGAACACAAGGCTCACAACCTCAGTGACTGTAAGGTATGCAGGATCCTCGATATCAAACCCCATCCTCGAGCTGATCGGCTTTCCATCTGTCAGGTAGACGCGGGAAAAGAAACAGTATCTGTGGTATGCGGCGCCACCAATATGCGGAAAGGTGATTTCGTGCCTTTGGCCCCGCCGGGAACAACACTTCCTGACGGCATGCTGATTAAAGAGAGCACAATACGGGGTGAGTTATCCCATGGGATGCTTCTGGCTGAAGATGAAATGGATCTGACAGACGATCATACCGGTATCATGATTCTTCCTGACAAGCTCACACCCGGCCAGCCCCTTACCGAGGCCATGGATCTGGAAGATTGGATTCTGGAAATTACCCTGACTCCCAACCGGATTGATTGTGCATCCGTTCTGGGCATTGCCAGGGAGATCGGGGCTTTGACAAGGAAAAAAGTTACCATACCTGAGGTTTCTTTTGAGGAGGGTGATAGAGCCATTGAAGATCTGGCTGAGGTGAACGTTTTGGACAGCAACGGCTGTCCCCGGTACACTGCCGGGTTAATCGATACAGTAACAATCGGCCCGTCTCCATTTTGGATGAGGTACAGGCTGTATACTTCAGGAGTCAGATCTATCAATAATGTGGTAGATATTACCAACTATGTTCTTATGGAGTTTGGGCAACCGCTACATGCCTTTGATTACCATCGCCTTGGCGAGAGTAAAATAGTGGTCAAAAGGGCGGAGCAAGGGCAGACATTTATTACCTTGGATGAACAGACCAGAGAGCTCGATGATCAGACATTGATGATATGTGACGGAAAAAGGGAGGTCGCCATCGCAGGAATAATGGGTGGCCTTAACTCGGAGATAACGGAAGATTCGACTGCTGTGCTCATAGAGAGTGCCTATTTTAATCCCACCATGATCCGTCGCTCCTCAAAAAAACTTTCTCTGTCTACAGAGGCCTCGTATCGCTTTGAAAGGGGTATTGATATCGAGGGGACTGACCTTGCCTTAAGAAGATCACTCCAGCTTATGCAGCAACTGGCAGGCGGTACTATCGCCAAGGGCGTTATCGATTGCTACCCAAACCCATGGTCGGCTCCACACATATCATTGCGTTCAGATCGGGCGAATACTATTTTGGGTACCCACGTTGCCATGCCTGACATGATAGAATATCTCTCCGCCCTTCAGATGGATGTGAAAAAAATTGATCATAACAATATCGAAGTGAGCCCGCCGTCTTTCAGGGTAGATATCACCAGAGAGGCCGATTTGGTTGAAGAGATTGCGCGATTAATAGGCTACGATAATATACCCGTGACCCTCCCCCCTATCAGGCCAGCAGAAGAGGATAGTACCGAATTGAGTCTCAGGGCCCGCCTTAAAAACATGTTGGTGGGTATGGGTTTCACAGAAATCATTACCTATAGCTTCATCTCACCAAAATCTGCCGATATTTTAAAAGCAGGACAGAACAGTAATCTGCGATCCTTTGTAAAACTATTAAATCCCCTCACCCAGGATCAATCTGTTATGAGGACTTCCCTTATTCCTGGGCTGCTTTCGACCGTTAGGTTAAATTCATTAAGGGGCCAGAATGATCTGCGGATCTTTGAATGGGGAAAGATATATATCAAAGGCGAAGAGGAGTTGCCCCAGGAAAAACAGGTTCTTGCTGTCTTAATCACTGGGATGGGATCTTCACAGGAGTGGTATCAGAAACGGCGAGAGGCTGATTTTTTTGATATCAAGGGCGTGGCAGAAAATATTCTGGAAGAACTTGGCATTGAAAAGACAGAGTTTAAAAGAAATAACCCAAAAGAAGGTTTTGATCCAAACGAATATGCCAGAATTTTTTCATCCGGATTTGGGATAGGTGTTATCGGGAAGGTCGCAAAAGAAGTTATAGAGGGCTATGGACTTGAAAAAAGTGCCTATATCGTTGAAATCTATATTGAAACCCTTTTCCCATTAATTTCCCGGGTAAAAAAATTTACACCTCTGGCAAAATTTCCATCAGTTAGAAGAGATATTTCTATTATACTTAATCGCTCTATAGAGAGCGCCATGCTCATAAATATTGTAAAGGAAATAGGAAAAGACCTTGTTGAATCCGTGAAAATATTCGATATTTATCAGGGAAAACAGATCATACCTCAAGAAAAGGCCCTGGCTTTAGGGATCAATTATAGGTCAAAGGAAAGGACATTGACTGACGAAGAGGTAAATGAGATTCATGAAGAGGTAATAAGGGAAATTCGCAGACAGACAGGTGGAAGGCTGAGGGAGGGTCCAAAAAATGGAAATCCCTGATAATAAACGCTTTTTCAGGATTGGTGAAACAAGCCGTATAATTGGAGTAAAGCCCTATGTTCTTCGCTATTGGGAAAAAGAGTTTCAAAATATTCGGCCTAAAAGGGCGGATTCGAGACAAAGAACCTATCAGCGAGAAGATATCGAAACTATAAGGGAGATAAAAAAACTGCTCTATGAAGAGAAACTAACAATAGAAGGCGCAAAAAAAAGGCTCAAGTCTGGAAAAAAGGTCAGCCCTGTCCCGCCTAATGCTTTATTAAAGGAAATCAAAGAAGAACTTACACAAATCCTTAAAATGCTTGAATAATGTGTACGTGGTCAGCTATAGCCGGATTTCTGAAAAGCGTAATATTACATAAAGTCAAACGGATAGTAAATTTTGGCTCTCGTTTTGAATATACAAATTTACACACCAATGTAATCAAGAAGATATTCTTGCTTATGTATTCCGGTTGAATAGGAGCAGTTATCAGGCAAAGTGAGGGAAATGTACGTGGAATTCGGTATAACTGCTCCTGTTCAACCGGTTCAAGAAAAGACATATTAACAAACATCAATTCAGATCACAGCGTTAATCAAAAATCTAATCAATTCAAAGACTAATTCCTTTGAGAAATTCGGATTGACCCAAAAATATTGCCCTTGAACTTCCCTATCCAAAGATCGAAAAGCGTGTTCCAAGGGTAACTTCTCAATAAGTTGGGGCAGCAGCTTAAAAATGCTGCATTTAAGGAGCATGGGTATGTCTTTTTTTGTCTCATGCCCTATAAGTAATGCTTAAGACACCCCATAAATC
>QMLT01000131.1 GCA_003646875.1 Deltaproteobacteria bacterium | reverse complement strand
ATGCCCTTAATAAATAGGGGGCATCAGCGTGCCCCCATAAATCGGCTCGCACGTGCAACGTGGATTTTACTATTATGCGACTTGTCGGTTGGTGTCCCGATTTATGGGGGTCTGCCTGTGCATTACTTATAGGGCATGAGACAAAAAAAGACATACCTGTATGCTCCTTAAATGCAGCATTTTTAAGCTGCTGCCCCAACTTATTGAGAAGTTACCAAATTTCTTTTGTAACTCCCTCAAAATATTGACTTTCATTGATATATACGCACTTTTCTTTTAATAATGCGGGTAAAACTTGGCGGGTAGCAGGGAAAAATGTTGGAAAGAACGTGAAATATTGATTTACCACTCAATAGCTCTAACCGCTATTTATACCCGCTCAGGTTCACCCGCTGGTTGGCCTATGAATTCACTCAAAAGCCCTGCATTTTTTGCAGCAATTAACTGTCTATTATCGGATGTTACAAAAAGATCTGCCTGCCATTCCAATGCACAAGCAACATGAAAAGCATCCAATGCACGTAAAACATTGTTTTCCAGCAACTTCACTGAATGGGAAATCACAGAAGGAGTTATCTGAATCAGAGTGGCATCATGCACATCTTCCAACAATTGCATTTTTGCCCTGCGATAGTCTCTTGTCGATAAAAATCCTTCTCTCAAACGCCTGTTAAGCCCAGAGATTATTTCAGGTACCAAAATTATGCAAAGAGCCAATTCTGAGGCGCGTTGCAGGAGCAGATCCATATCTTCACTGCCATCTTCTTGAACATACCTTTTGGCAAATGCGGACGAATCAACCACAAGTTTCATAAATACGCCTCACGATCTTCCAAAATCGCTAATGAAAGATCACTTCCTTTTATTTTCAAGCGAATTCCAGGTTTTTTCCAAGATGGTTCCCGTTGGGATCTATCTGAAAACGGGATCACTTCCGCAACGGGCTTCCCACGACGCAAAAGGATAAGTGTCTCCCCATGTTCTACTTCAGCTATAAAGCCCGAAGCCTTTTTCCGAAAATCTGTAAAAGATATCGTTTTCACAGAATTCCCCCTTTAGATTTATATGCACACCTAACTGTGCATATAAGAGGGCATTTTGTCAAGAATATTTTTGAAGGCCAACACGTTAGTATATAGTTTTCCTTATAATATCATAATTAAAGAGTTTGAGAGAGGTTTTAAAAAATTTGTTGGAATACCAAGCTGGATAACATCAATTTTTTAATGTTATAAAAAAGGCTGGATATTGCCATATGCTAAAGATGGCTTCAGATTTACAGGTTGAATTGTAAGTTCTCAATAAGTAAGGGCGCAAATGCTTACTCGCACTATTTTGTCATTTCGAGCATAGCGAGAAATCCTGTATCGTACAGTAGTTTTTCAAGATTTCTCCCTTCGGTCGAAATGACATGTGGCGATATGAACGGTTAGTTCTGCCAGAACTTATTGAGAAGTTGCGCTGAATTTACACAATTTTGGTTAAAAAAGCAGTGCCCAGAGATATCCGATTTCATTACCGAAAGTGGCTGCGATATTATTTGGATTTTTGCCACAAGTATCGCTTTATGCCTTTAGACAGGGAAGGCCTCTATAATGTTTCTGGGACTGTATACACTGCAAGAGGATAGCTCTAAGCGCTATTTCACCTTTTAGAAACCTTTTTTTAGGGACCTTTCTTGGACTTTATATGTAAAATAGCATTTGATAGCCTTTTAACTACCATTTCCTGACCCATAACCTCCATTATCTCAAAGATTCCAGGACTGACTGTCTTTCCTGTCAATGCCACTCTTAATGGTTGCGCTATTGTGCCGAGCTTGATCTGATGCCGTTCCAAAAGAGTTGAAAAGATATTCTCAAGATTTTTTTGATCAAAGCTTGTTGCTCCTTTAATATCCAATAGTAAATCTTCTAAGATATATAATACATCTGGGAGTAAAAATTTTTCATCGGCCTGTTGTTCGTAGTCGATTTCCTGAAAGTAGAAGAGTGCACGCTGAGCCATCTCAAGGAGGGTCTTTGATCTCGCCTTTAAAGTCTTTACTGCGCATTTAACCTTTTCTCTGGGTAGGTCTTTACAACCGAGCTGAGAAAGGAAGGGAAGCAGAAGATCAGCAAGGGTACTATCATTCTCTTCTCTGATATATTTTGCATTGAGATCGAGAAGTTTTTCCATGTTAAATATACCTGCAGACTTGCCAACATGCTCAAGGGAGAACAGATCAATAAGTTCCTGCTTAGTGAATATTTCCTGATCCCCGTGTGACCATCCAAGTCGAGCCAGGGAATTTAGGAGGGCATGTGGCAGGAAGCCCATATCTTTAAAGGCCATAACAGAGGTTGCCCCGTGTCTTTTACTAAGGGGGGCTTTGTCTCGACCGAGAATCATAGGCAGGTGTGCATACTGTGGGATTGGTTCGTCAAGCGCCTTATAGATAAGGATCTGTCGAGGCGTATTGTTTACATGATCATCTCCTCTTATAACATAGTTAATACCCAGGTTACTGTCGTCTACCACTACAGCAAAATTATAGGTAAAAGAGCCGTCAGAGCGCTGCAAGATCAGGTCATCAAGTTGTTCGTTTTCAATGGAGATAGTTCCTTTAACCAGATCCTTGAAAATTGTTTTTCCAGTGAGAGGGCTTTTCAATCTAACAACTGCGCCCGGGGCCTTGCCAAGGCCAAGGTCTCTGCATTTGCCATCATATTTGGGTTTTAATCCCTTTTTTATTGCCTCTATCCTTTTCTTTTCTAACTCTTCTGGACTGCAGTGGCAATAATATGCTTTTCCAGAAGAAAGGAGTTTTTCAATCATTTCATAATAAATTTTTGTCCTTTGCGATTGAAAGTAAGGACCCTCATCCCAATCCAGGCCGAGCCATTTTAATGATTCAATAATAGACTCTGTATTCTCTTTTGTAGATCTGACCTTATCTGTATCTTCTATCCTGAGTATGAATTTACCATGATGCTGGCGGGCAAAAAGCCAGTTAAAGAGGGCTGTTCTGGCCCCTCCAATATGGAGAGTGCCTGTTGGGCTGGGTGGGAACCTGGTGATGACCTGTTCTGTATCCATAGAAACGATTTGCCTTGGATAAAACTATAGGCGCTTTTCTATATAAACGTTTACCGCTCAAGATTTTCTGCTAGTTTTTGGCCCAACTCGAGGGCCTGTTTATTTAAACCCAGAAAAGCAGCCGGGACCCTCCTGTCAAGTACCTTCATGATTGATTCTTGTTTAATCAATTGGGTGAGGTTAATAAGAGCTCCAAGCATACAGATATTAAAGACGATAGGTTTTCCAATTTTATCCATAACCTCTTTGTACATATCAAGCTCTATCTGTCTGGCATCCACCTTTTTTTCATGTTTTACATAATGGCTATCTATTAAGAGAAGCCCGCCGGGTCTGATAAGATTAGAAAATTTATTATATGCTTCCTGGGTGAGACACACAAGGATATTTGGCTGGATGACCTTGGGAAATCGTATTTCTGTGTCGGCAATAATTACATCAGATCGGCTGGCTCCTCCCCTCGCCTCTGGACCATATGATTGCGACTGTACAGCATTCAGTCTTTCATAAAGAACTGCCGCTTCAGCAAGGATAATAGCAGCCGTTATTATACCCTGTCCGCCTGAGCCAGAGAAGATAATCCTGCATCTTTCCATAATTTACCTTTCTTGCGAGGCCTTTTCTATAATCTTATCATATTCAACGCAATATTCAGATCGCTCTTCCTGAGCAAATATTCCACGTTCGATTAAATCCGGATTTTTTTCTTTTGCCTCGCTGCCTATCGGGGTTGTTTGAGACTTGTAATATTTAAGCATATCTACTGGACTGGCAAATTTATTCTTTCTGCCAAAATAGGTGGGACATTGAGATAGAATATCAACAACTGAAAAACCCTTATGTGCAATTGCCTTTTCCAGTATCTTTATCATTGAAGTCACATGGTATGTTGTTGTCCTGGCAACAAATGAGGCGCCGGCTCCCAGCGCAAGCTTAACAACGTCAAAGGGTTGATCTATATTGCCATAGGGGGCAGTGGTTGCAAAGTCGCCATACCCAGTGGAGGGTGAATACTGCCCACCTGTCATACCATAAATATTATTGTTCATTATGATGGCAGTGACGTCAATATTGCGCCTCGCTGCATGGATAAGGTGATTACCGCCAATCGCAAAGGCATCGCCATCACCCATAGGGACGATTACTGTAAGTTCCGGCCTGCTGAGTTTAACGCCTGTAGCAAAGGCAAGGGCCCTTCCATGAATAGTGTGTAGGGTATGAAAGTCCAGATACCCACAGATTCTGGAGGAACATCCGATACCGGAGACAACGACTATGTTATTTTTCTCTATCCCCAAGTTTTCTATTGCACGGATCATGGATCCCATTATTGTACCGTGACCACAGCCCGGACACCAGATGTGGGGGAAAAACCTTTCTCTTATATAATCTTTCACTGCCATAAGTTATTTCCCTCCAAAAACAGCCCCTTTTTAGACCCCCTTTCCCTGGATAACTCTTAAAATATTTAAAATATCAGTAGGTGTAATAAAGCTTCCATCGATTTTATTAGCCAGAAATACCTTATCAGGTTCAGCCACTGCATTTTTTACCTCATGAAGAATTTGGCCCATATTCATCTCAACCACAAGAACATTGTTCACACAGGCGCACCTTTTTCTTACAATATCAGAAGGGAATGGCCAGAGCGTATTGAGTTCCAGCAGTCCAAGCTTTTCACCTCTTGCCCTTCTGTTTTCTACCACATGAAGGGCTGTTCTTGCAGAGGAGCCATAAGAGACCAGGAGACAGTCTGCATCATCGATAAAGAATTCCTTTGTCTTGGTGATTTCTTGTGTGTAACCCTGTATCTTGTCTACAAGGTGGTGCGTTAATCCATACACGATCTTTGGATTGTTGGAAGGAAAACCCCACATGTCATGCATTAACCCGGTAACATTATAGCGATGGACGCCACCAAAATCAGACATGGGAAGTCGACCATCCTCTCGAGGCAGATAAGGGTGAAAGTCAGTTCCTTCTGGCACTGATGTTTTAAGTCTCTCCACCACATTTATCTCCCCGGGTTTTGGCATTATAAGCCTTTCTCTGGTGTGGGCAACAACTTCATCCAAAAGTAGAATGACAGGGGTTCGAAAGGTCTCAGATAGGTTAAAGGCCTCAACTGTCATTGCAAACAGATCCTGATTATTGGAGGCTGTCAGGGCAATTATAGAATGTTCCCCATGGGTTCCCCATCTCGCCTGCATAATATCTCCCTGGCTTCCGCTTGTGGGAAGACCTGTAGAAGGGCCTCCTCTCTGAACATTTACTATGACACAGGGGGTTTCAGTCATTACAGCAAAACCAATTGCCTCCTGTTTGAGGGAAAAACCCGGTCCACTGGTTGCAGTCATGACCTTTTTGCCCGTAAGGGAGGCCCCGATTATGGCACACATGGATGAAAGCTCATCCTCCATCTGGATAAACTTTCCTCCCTTTATTGGGAGCCTATAAGAAAGTAACTCTGCAATCTCTGTGGAAGGGGTGATTGGATAGCCTGCAAAAAAATCCAGACCGGCATACATAGCTGCCTCAACACAGGCCTCGTTACCTTGAACGAAACGGATGTCTTTTTTCATGAACCAAATACCTTAATTAATTTAGCCACAAAGT
>QMLT01000130.1 GCA_003646875.1 Deltaproteobacteria bacterium | reverse complement strand
GTAAGTATGAGGCCCGCCCGTCCCGCTCTCCGGGGCGAGGGGGGCGGGCCTTCCAGCTCTTGAGGACTCAGGCGGGGAGGCGGGCGGGTTTATTGCATCATGGTCGGCAAGCTCTGCACTGTACTGCTGGCCAGATACCAGAGAAGAAAAACTTAAGATATGCCACTGACGATCTATGTTCCCAGAAAATGTGCGAGAACTCAGTGCCACCTTTTTGCCCGGGAGGGGTGAGTATTTTTCCCCTGTCTCTGTCGGCATTTCAGAAAGCCTGATTATCCCGTCAGACTTATTCACGAGTATTTTCAATTCCGATAGCATATCCTTGTCGCTTAAACTCTTAAGCCTTTCTTCGACATTATTTACAACATTTTTCCCTTTCCATGATGCCTGCTGATGGAAAAGATAGGCTGGGGCGGAAGTTTCAGAATCTCTGAAGCGACCCCACACAAAATAACAGCGGCTTTTTGCCCGTGTTAAAGCCACATAGAGAAGCCGAAGATTCTCAGCCAGCTCTTCTTTTTCAGCGAGTACCCTGTTTTCATCCATGCCTGGCGAGCCAAGGTCAAGGGTTAACCTCATATTGTTGAGTTCATCATGGAACGTAAAGGGGTAGTTATTTTTCTTGATCCTGGAGCCAGTCCATCCAAAAGGACAAAACACTACTGGATACTCAAGACCCTTGCTCTTGTGGATGGTTACCAGTTTAACAGCATTTTCATCACTCTCTAAGCGCAGTTGGTATTCATCTAACCGTGGCGTGCTTGTATCTCTTTGTTCCGAGAGCCATTTCAGAAGGCCTGCCATAGCCAGTTTTCTTTCCGTGGATGTCTGATGAAGGACTTCCGCCAGATGCAGCAAGTTCGTATTTCGCCGTTCCCCATCAGGCAACGGCATGAGGCGGGTCAAGATTCTTTCTTGCACAAGTAAATGCCGAAACATCTGGAGAAAGCCGTAATTACCCCAAAGCTCGTGATAGCGTCGAAATTTGACAAGCCATTTCTCCCATCCGGCTTCATCCTGCATTAAGTCATCCAGTTCCTCTCCTTTAACACCCATCATATCTGTTGCCAGGGCTGCCTTGAGGAGACTATCATTATTCGGCTCATTAATGCCTGCCAGAACCCGCTCCATCTCCAGGGCTTCTTGGGAATCAAAGATGTTCTCAGTCGTATAAAGAACGCTGGGAATATTTAGGGCTGAGAGGGTTTTTTGCATGGTGCGCGCCTCATAATGTGTTCTCACCAAAACAGCAATATCTCCTTCGCATAGGGGTCTTTTTCCTATAAGAGCCCTATTTGTCGCGCCACGATTGATAAGTCGTGAGATCTCACCTGCAACAGCCCTGGAAATGAGTTCTCGTGCCTGCGCCTTGTTCATAGCCTTTCCAGGTTCCGCCACCTTACTGGCATCCAGAAACCAGAGCTGCAAAGGCGATTCTTTTTTATTATCTATTATGAGAGATTCAGGGCGTTTGTTTGCTGCTGGCGAGACTGATTGAAATGGGATTTCCTTATAGATAAAAGGACGCTCCACATTGGTAAAGATCGTATTTATTGCGAAAATCAAATCGGGCTCAGATCGCCAGTTCTCACCCAGGGTGAATCTGGATTCCACATCTCCTGCAGCGTCCATATAGGCAAAAATATCGGCCCCACGAAAACTGTATATGGCCTGCTTTGGATCACCAATGAGAAAGAGGGTATTTTTTTTTCTGCCAAAAATCTTCCTGAAAATGGCATACTGAATAGGATCCGTATCCTGGAATTCATCTATCAGGGCGGCTCTAAATTTATTACCTATAGCTCTTGCAAGTGTTTCTCCGTCCTTTTCCTGAAGTGCTCGATAAACCTTAAGCAAAAGATCATCAAAAAACTGGATGTTTTTCTTTCCTTTTCTCTTGATAAGCTCATCGTGCATATAATGAAATAACGCCACTTTGAGCCCCATAAGGCGCTGGTCAAAAATCCTTGCAAGCTCCTCGTGTTTTTCCCTCAGTCTTTCGCAGAGCTCAAAGAAAGGATGAATAGGCGCGATATGGTCATTTTTTACAGCCCCACTGATTTCGCTTGAGGTGAATTTCTTAAAGCTCTGAAACAATATAGGATTATTGCCTCCCTTAGACATAACATCGTCCATACTTCGAATCCAGACAGGAATCTTTGCCTTACTGTATTTGCTTCTATTGAGACCCTCATCATTCATAAGAATCTTTTCAACCTCTGCCCTTGCCGATTGCCAGGCATGCCGAGTTTTATTAAAAATATCTCGAAACGCCCTTTCCTGGGCAGAGGTGTCAGGCGATTCAACCTGGGGAATGATTTTCAGGTAAGGCTGAGCATCCCGGTTGGCCAGAAGAGAAAGGAGATTTTCCGGGTTTAATTTATTATTAATGGCATAGTTTACAAAAAGGGACGATGCACTGTAGAAATGGGTGCGCCAGAAATCATCAACAATTTCCCTTTTGAGATTTTCCTGGTCAGTGACCAGCTCGGTATCGAACAGACTGCCACTTTCAAAGGCATTTTCATGCAAGATTCGCCTACAAAACCCGTGTATAGTGAATATTGCAGCTTGATCAAATGACCGGAGCGCTTGTCCAAGGCTTTGTAATGCAGTCTTCGGGGCCGTATATCTTCTTACCAGATTAATCAGAAAGGAATCCTTTGTTTTGCCTCCTTTGAATGCCTCTATGGCTTCCCGTAGCTTTATGCGAATCCTAACTTTCAATTCCTCTATGGCGGGAACGGTAAAGGTGACGACAAGTATCTCATTTATAGAAAGATTTTTCTCTAATACAAGCCTGAGAAACAGGCCAGCAATCGCATAGGTTTTTCCTGTGCCTGCGCTTGCTTCTATAAGGTTTGTTCCCTCAAGAGGGCTGGTTAAAAGATCAAAATGCTTATATATTGTCATTTTCAAATTTCTTTCTGATGTTCCAAAAAAGGCCTAAAGACCTGTTCCGCGATGCGTCGAAATTCTGAATCAAGGGGATCGGTATTTCCAAAACAAAGCTGATAGTATGCATCTTCAGACTCACCACGGCTGTAATCGGTTTTTTCCCAGATCATGCGCGCAGAATTTAAAGCATCCTCTTCTGATTTGTTTTTCTTTAGCATCGTATGGACATACGTCCAGGAAGTGTCCGGAAAGAAATGAAGGGGCTTTATAAGCCCTGACCAGTATTCATTTAAGAGGCTTTCAAGAATATTTTTGCTGTTTTCCACCGGGGAATATTCCCATGCTCTCCACACAGCGTCACGCCTCTTATCAGGCTCCAGGCCTGCTAACATGCTGCTCCGGGGGTAGGTGTCAGCCATGAGGCTATTCAGCGCCAGGTGATAGATCCATACCTTAAGGCGGTCTCTGGCCTTCACTCTTGCATACCGGTATTGTAGTAATCTTTCTGGATAAATTGGTTTGATTCTCCCTGTCAGCCTGAAACCCGATATATTCAGATCAATTTCAAGTGGCTCAAGGTTTGTTTCCTGTATATATGGCCGGGTTTTTTCCACAAAATTCTCCACCCCCTGGCTCAGCTCCTCAAATATGCATTCTCCAGGCGTCCCGTGTGGGAGCTGTCCAGAGGCGTGTAGAGCAGGAAAAAAAGCTTTAAGATTTTCTCCTTCAAGTTTCTTTTCCAGCAGTTTTTTATTAAGCAGATATTTTTCCAGCGCCTTGAGGTCAAATGCCTCTCTGTCTTCAAGTATTGAAGCCCTTTCCTCAAGATGAATTCCCAGGCGTTTATTGAGCAGAAACATTGATGGATTGGCAAAAAAGGTGGATAGATCAGTTAAATCAACTGTTTTCCATTCCTCTTCAGGGTTTGAAAGTCCCCTGGAAATAAACAATATGGGAGCCTCGCGAGCCTCCAGAATGCATTGCGCTGCCTGGCGGTTCTCCTCTGAATAGCTGAAGAGTTTGTTTTTACCCTTCTTGAAATATTCTGGACTAAAGGCCTGAAGGCGATGTTTTGTAAAGATGTGGTCGAGAATTGTATTTTCCGAGGTTGTAAAGCCTTGTTCAATGTAATCTATGAGTTCGCTGACAACAACAGACGGTTGGATAATACTATTATCCTGAATATTTTGGCCTACATAACTGATATATAATGTCTTTCTTGCGGAAAGTATTGCCTCTAAAAAGAGATATCTATCATCATTGCGCTTGGATCGGTCTCCTGGTTTAGGATGTTTTGCTATGATATCAAAACCTAATGGTTTGGCCTGTCTCGGATACGCATCGCCATTCATGCCCACACAACAGATGACCTTAAAGGGAATTGATCGCATGGGCAACATTGCGCAAAATGTGACTCCTCCGGTAATAAAACCAAATCCAAACCCTTCTGTTTCAAGGAAATTCTTAAGGTGCCACCTGATGACATTTATATCAATCTCTTCATCAAAATCTGCGATTTCCTGCATGTCACCCAGGTCATTGAGCGTGCGCCGTATCACCTGCATTTCTCTTTCTGTATCCTCATCAGGCATAAAAAATCGGTCAAGGAGCTCCGTTAAGGATTTTGACCACTGGTTAAGAGTCCGAGGTTGCCCAAGGGATGTGACATTGGTAAATAGCTGGTCTGTGAAATCAAGAAGCCTCCCTAAAACAGAGGCATTGCTCCCTTCAATATCATCGTAGGGAAGGATACCATTGAACATGTTCTCATCCTGGCCAGGCATGGCATAGCCTAATATCAGCCTTTCCAGGCCAGCCCTCCATGTGTTTTCAGCTAATGCAGGCAGGCCAAGCAAGCTCCGGTCTTCCCTATCGATCCCCCACCGTATTCGGGTGTCTGTCAGCCATTTCCGAACAAGTGTAAGGTCTGCCTCTGTAATATCAAATTTTCGGCGGACTGGTGTCGATCCCAAGATGGCAAAAATCTGTGAGGCGGCAAAGCGGCTGCCCGGGAGATCCAAAATTGCCAGGAATGTAGTAATAATCTCGCTCTCTTTCCTTATGCTGCGATCTGAGATACTGAAAGGAATTTTCCTGGATGGATCTGCAGTGGCACCAAACACGGCCTGGATATAGGGAGCATAGGTTTCTATGTCAGGCGTCATTACCAGGATATCCCTGGGTAGTAGGTCTGAATTTGTTTCAAACATATCAAGGAGCCGATCATGCAGGACTTCGATTTCCCGCATGGGGCTATGACATGAATGGACCTGGACTGAGTTGTCATCAAGGGCAATCATTTCCTTTGCATTCGATCCCTGGCGCCTGTCTCGAAGATTCAGAATGTCCGATTGGATCCATGAAAGAAGATTATTCTCTTCGGAATCTTTAAACAATGGAAACTCCTCGCAGTCATACTCATTTATAAGATCAAAAAAATCCTTACCCAGTACTCCCATGGATGCCAGAAGGCTGTTTCCTTCCTCCATGTGGAGTTCTTCAAAGGCAAGATCTCTCCTGCCTTTTCCTGTTATTGTTTTTTTCATCTCCCAGTCAGAGAGGATATCACCCCAGTATTCTTTGCAGGGATTCATAAGAAACAGGTTTATCTGGCTAAACCGTGATATAGCTTCAAGTATCTGAATGTGAAATCGGGGGAGTGCGGATATTCCAAAGACAGAAATTCTTTCGGGGAGACTTTGTATTGTGGTGGGGAATTTCCCTGTCGCCTTAAGAAAGGCCTTGCCGAGCGCGGCGCGATGCATTGTTCCAGTCTCTTTAACGAGTTCTCTCCAGAGCACGGCCTGCCAG
>QMLT01000129.1 GCA_003646875.1 Deltaproteobacteria bacterium | reverse complement strand
CTACTTTAACAAACCCCCTTGGTTTTGAATACAGGACAAATATTGCCCTTATTGGAGGTTTTGCAGCCAAGGAGGTGATTCTTTCTACCCTGGGAACCGCCTATTCTCTCGGAGAATGTGTAGCTGAAGAACCTGAACCATTATCAGTAAAGCTTCAAAAAGAACCAGGCTGGAATCAATTGACAGCATTTACATTGATTATCTTTATGATGCTGTATGTTCCCTGTTTTGTGACTGTTATAACAATCAAAAAAGAAAGTAATTGGCGCTGGGCGCTGTTTTCCATGATCTATAGCCTTGTAAGCGCCTATGTAGTGGCATTAATAGTTCACCAAGCAGGTCTTTTTTTAGGGGTAGGGGTTTAGAGTTTATTGTGTTTGTTGAGTTCATAGGGTTCATAGGGTTTTAATCTGTCTGCAGTGGAAAAACAGCATATATTAAGTTCCTAAAGGTATAAGCAGACTCAAGAAACCCGACGAACCCAAGAGACCCAACCAACTTTAATGCTCAAGCCTTCTTTTCACTTCGTAAACATCAATATCAGATGTCAGCCAGTCGGTAAGCTTTTCAGCATTTCCGCCCTCAGTGCATCTGGCAATAAAGAATGAGCGCGATCCCTGTCTTTTCTTTGGTCCGAAACTCATCTTAGGGCCGATGCCCTGAAAGTCTTTAATTGATTCCATAGCCCTGATGAAATTATCAACAGTCAAATTTCTTCCGCATCTTCTAAATGCCTCAACCATTGGCTCGATAAAGAGGATACCGGCATAGTAAAAGATTCCCCATCTATCTTTTGGCTCCAGTCTTTTTTGGGCCTCATGATACTTTACCATTAATGGGTTTTTTGAGTGAAGTAGCTCGCCAAAGGTTGCAAAGATTACATCTTTAAATAGACCCTTACTGATCTTATACATTAGCTGGTAATCACTCAGGGTGCTTGTTGTCATCCAAAGCGGTTTAAATCCAAGTTTTGCTGCGGTGCCAAGCATAATAGCCCCATGTTTTGGAAGGACCCACATAATGACTACATCAGGTTTGGCAGCCTTTAGCTTCATGCAGTGAGAACTGAGATCTGTATCAAGTGGCTCTGCTGAAACTGTGGCAGCAAATTTCATACCCTTTCTTTCCAGGGCAATCTGGGCGCCGATAAGACCGACTTTACCATAATCATCATTCTGGTAGAAAAAGGCTATCCTCTTTTTCCCTAACCTATCAATAGCATAATTTACAAGGAGGAATGCCTCATCGCAATAGAGAGGATAAGTTCCGAATAGATAAGGTGCCTTCTCAGGTGGATAACACCAATGAACAGATCCTGCTGCTGGTCCTATCCAGGGGACTCTGTTTTTTTCCAGGTAATCTCTAACAGCAAAACCAGTTGCCGTTCCAACACCTGAAGCAAATGCAAAGACCTTCTTGTCCTCAACCAGTTCTTTGGCAATAGCCTTTGTTTTGGGGGGTTGATAGGCGTCATCCCTTAAAAAGTATTTTATCTTCCTGCCATGAATTCCACCCTCCTCGTTAATAATCTTGAATAAAAGCCCGGATCCCCGCGCAACCGCTCCCCAAAGGGCAGCGGGCCCGGTTTGGGGGCCCCATTGACCGATCCTGATTTCTGTATCAGTGACTCCTCTTTCTGCGAGCACGATAGGGATGATAGCTAAAGAAAAGACCATTACTAAGGCCATCACGATAAATAAGTTCCCCTTTTTCATCTTTCCCCTCCTTTAATTAGTAGTTCATGGTTTCTTTTGCCCCGTTCTAAAGTTCATCCTCCTTCTATCTATCTACTTTTATACATATTATCAATTATATCACCAAATGCCTCATTCACATATTTTCTTTTTACCTTCATAGTGGGTGTGACCTCACCATCTTCCTCGTAAAGCTTCTTGGGCAGGATCGTGAACTTCTTGATCTGCTCCACACGCGCCAGTGTATCATTTACTTTATTCACTTCCCCCTGAATCAGCTTAATGATCTCAGGGTCCTGTGTCAAATCTTTATAGGTAGAAAACTGCACTTTATGGTCCTGGGCATATTTCACCACATTATCCTCATCAATCATGATCAGAGAGGTAATAAATTTTCTCTTGTCGCCAATAATAACGGCGTCATTAATGTATGAGCTAAATTTTAACTTATTTTCTATGTATTGAGGGGTAATGTTTTTGCCTCCAGCGGTAACAATGATATCCTTTTTCCGGTCCGTGATCTTCAGATAACCATCCTCATCTATTTGACCTATGTCACCAGAATAAAGCCATCCATCTTTTAGGGCCTCTGCGGTAGACTCAGGGTCATTGTAGTAACCCTTGAACACACTCGGGGACTTTACCAGTATCTCACCATCCTCGGCAATTTTTATCTCTGTTCCAGTCAGAGGAGGACCCACTGCCCCAAACTTCACTCGTCCAGCCCTGGATACGCAGGTGACGCCTGTGCCCTCTGTTTGGCCATAGCCCTCAATGAGGTTGACACCGATGGATTGAAAAAAATGAAGCACATCCGGTGAGATAGGAGCAGCGCCGGAATAGGCAATCCGTAAACGATCAAACCCTAACCTTTCTTTGAGCTTTCTGAAGACTGCAAGGTAGGCAAGCTGGTAGAGTACCTTTAAATAAAAGGGCACCTTCTTGAAATCCATCCTCAGGGAGGCCCTTTTTTTGCCAAGCTTGAATGCGGCGGAAAATACCAGTTTTTTAAACCAGGTGGCGTCCGACATTTTAATATAGACGGCGGAAAGATATTTTTCCCATATTCGTGGAACCGCATACCCAACCGTGGGGGATACCTCTATCATGTTGTCTGTTACCGTATCAGGACTCTCAATGAAGTTCACAATATAGCCGTTTTCTATATGGCCAAGAACAGAAAAGAGCTGTTCAAAAATATGGCAGAGTGGAAGGAATGACATTACCTCATCCGTATCATACATGGGGTTATCTGTGGTGATAGCTTGACCCATCCACGTCAGGTTGCTATGAGTTAACATCGCTCCCTTAGGCGGACCGGTTGTGCCAGAAGTATAGATAAGCATTGAGAGATCATCGGGAGTCACCTCGGCCATACGCCTCTCAAAAAAATTGGAATCCTTTTCTACAATCAGACGGCCTTTCTCCAGGATTTCATTGTATGTCATAACCATAGGGTCTTTGAAGTGTCTGAGACCCTCCAGATCCCAGACGATAACCTTTTTTAAAAAAGGAATGTTGTCCCTGAAATGGAGCCATTTATCAAGTTGTTCCTCATTTTCCACAAAGAAGAATTTAGATTCTGAATTCTGAATTACATACTCGACCTGTGGCCAGGCATTGGTTGAATAGATCCCGACAGCCACTCCGCCAGCACATTGGACGCCCACATCTATAATTACCCATTCAGGACAATTATCGCCGATAATGGATACACGGTCTCCCTTTTCAAGACCCATGGATATTAAGGCCGAGCCTATATGTTTGGCCAGTGTGTAATACTCATTCCAGGAGATATCATGCCAGAGGCCATATTCCTTTTTGCGCATGGCAACACGGTCGCCATACTTCTGAACCGTGTCCTTGAATATTTGAGGTGTAGTTTTTAGGGTCATTACACTATCTCCACCTTTTTTTCCTCTTCCAGCGTTGATATCCTTTGGCAGATTCTTCAGCCTTAACCCCCATGTAAAATTCCTGTACATCCTTATCTTCCATCAATTCCTGGGCCTTTCCTTTCATGACGAATCGTCCATTTTCCAATATCAAACCAATATGGGCAATTTTTAATGCCATCCGCGCATTTTGTTCTACCAGGAGCATGGTAACACCCTCTTCATTTATGGATTTTATAATGCCAAATATTTGCGCAACCAGGATGGGTGAAAGCCCTAAGGATGGCTCATCCAGGAAGAGTAGTTTAGGGCTGTTCATTAAGGCCCGTCCTATTGCCAGCATCTGCTGTTCACCACCTGAGAGTGTTCCGGCGAGCTGATCCTCTCTTTCCACAAGTACTGGAAAATAGTTGTAGATCTTTTTGAAATCTTCCTTTATTCCAGCCCTATCATGCCTGATGTAGGCTCCCATAAGTAAATTTTCTCTCACTGTTAGCTCGTCAAATACCTCACGACCCTCTGGAACATACGAGATACCTAACCTGACTATCTGTTCAGGGTCCTTACGATCAATCCTCTTTCCTATAAACTCTATAGTTCCCTTGTCCGGTTGATCCTCAATCAGTCCCATAACTGTTTTTAATATAGTTGATTTTCCTGCCCCATTATTTCCAAGGATAGCAGTGATAGTTCCTTCATCCACAGTGAGTGATACACCACGTAAGGCATAAATCAGGGTATAGAATGTCTCTATATTTTTTATCTCAAGCAGTTTGGTCAATGATTTCATCCTCTCCTAAGTATGCCTTCAAGACCTCAGGGTGTTTATGTACCTCTTCAGGGCCGCCTTCCGTGATAAATTTGCCAAAATTGATGGCCAGGACACGGTCTGAGATATCCATGACCACCTTCATGTCGTGCTCTATTAATAGGATTGTAACTCCCAGCACATCCTGTATGTCCTTTATCCAAAAAATAAGATCCTGCTTTTCCTCTGTATTCATTCCGGCTGAGGGTTCATCCAGGAGTAAAAGTTCAGGTTCAAGGGCTAAGGCTCTCCCTAATTCAATAAGCTTCTGGGTTCCATAGGGAAGACCCCCAACAAACTGGTTTCTGGCAGATTGTAAATCAAGGAGGTCAATGATCTGCTCTACCCGTTCTCTATGCTTTATCTCTTCACGGGCAGCTGGTGATTTTCGTCTAAAAAAGGTAGCTCCACTCAATACACCTGTTTTAATATGGATATGCCTGCCTAACATCAAATTTTCCATTGTTGTCATCCTGGAAAAGAGCTCAATATTCTGAAAGGTGCGGGCAATCCCCTTTATGGCAATCTTGTGGGGCCTTAGACCTATTATATCTTCACCCTTAAAGACTATTTTTCCACTATCTGGCGTATAAAGACCACTGATACAGTTAAAGATAGTAGTTTTTCCAGCGCCGTTGGGTCCAATAATAGAAAAGATAGATTTTTTAGCAACATCGAAGCTAATATTATCAACTGCAGTGAGGCCGCCAAAGGCAATTGAGAGATTATGAATGCTAAAAAAATCTGATTCTACTTGTTTTTCGAGAGTATCCATAAAAATTTTTTACTCATTAAATCAACAAACCTTTAGCCCGTGTTACCATAGGTAACAGCGTAGCGTATTTCACCGGGCGAATAAACCTATTACACCTTTCTGACATAGTGTTTGGCAAAAAGGCCACTTGGCTTGAAACAGAGAACCAGGACAATGATCAAAAAAGCCACTATGGACTTAAATTGCAAAGAAACGTATCCACCAAACAGGGTTTCAATAATACCAAGGAGATAGCCTCCAATAGCAGAACCAACTAATGTGGTCATTCCGCCCAAAACTGCAGCAGCAAAACCTTTGAGCAAGGGATCCATCATCAAATTCGGGTCCAGGGTAGCCATAGGCGCCAACATCATGCCGGCCACAGCACCGATAAGGGAACTCATACCCCAGGTTATGGATAATATTCTATTGGCCCTGATGCCATTTATCCTCGCGGCTATCATATTCTGCTGGGTAGCTTTCATGGCAATACCCACCTTGGTATATTTAAAAAAAAGAAAGAGGATAAACATTAGAAAAAGGGCAATGAGAAGCGTGGCGATATTCAGGTAACTGACCACAGCTTTGCCTAAATTAACTATGTCAAAGTCT
>QMLT01000128.1 GCA_003646875.1 Deltaproteobacteria bacterium | reverse complement strand
GGACACCAACCGACAAGTCGCATAATAGTAAAATCCACGTTGCACGTGCGAGCCGATTTATGGGGGCACGCTGATGCCCCCTATTTATTAAGGGCATGGAGCAAAAAAAGACATACCCATGCTCCTTAAATGCAGGATTTTTAAGCTGCTACCCCAACTTATTGAGTTACGATCTCACCTTCTTAAAATAAAAATTGAGTATTTTTTTTGCAATCGGTGCCGCTACGCTTCCTCCTGCACCGCTATGTTCTAAAAGGAGGGCTAATGCTATCATCGGATTTTCAGCAGGCGCAACAGCCACAAACCATGCATGGTCTCTAAATTTATACGGAATATCTTTTTCCCTTGGTAATTCTCTATCCTCTGGCAAAGCAATTACCTGGGCAGTGCCAGTTTTACCGGCAACCCTTACCTGATCAAGCCTTGCCCTTCTTCCCGTTCCACGGGGCTCATTTACAACATCAATTAAGGCCGTTTTTACTAACTCCATATTTTCTTTTTTTATGCCCCAGCGCTGTGATAAATTCGGCTTGAATTTATATATTTTCTCCTTGTCATTTTTCTCTATCCATTTGGTTACCTGGGGTTTAAACAGAACACCCCCATTAAAAAGAGCTGATATAAATCTGACCATTTGGATAGGCGTTGTAAGCACAAAGCTTTGTCCAACTGCTACGGACAATGTCTCCCCTTCCTGCCACGTAACATGCCATCGTCTTAACTTCCAGGCCCTATCTGGAATAAGACCTTCCTTTTCATCTCCTAACTGAAGGTTTGTTTTAGAGCCAAGACCAAGGTTCTTGGCATATCTTGCGATAGTATCAATCCCTATCTTCTGGCCCATTTTATAAAAGTAGACATCGCATGATTCAACTAATGCCCGGTGTAGGTCAACATAGCCATGCCCTCCCTCTTTCCAATCACGATATAGCCTTCCTCTAAATCTATAGCTTCCTCCACAAAAGACTTTTTCATAGGGATTAATAACTCCCTCTTCTAAGCCCGCTATGGCTACTACTATCTTGAAAAGAGAGCCTGGTGGATACTGTCCTGAAATTACCCGATTTTGCAGTGGAAAGCGAGGATTAGAAACCAATCTTTTCCATCGCTTTTCGTCTATTCCTCTGGCAAAGTCATTAGGGTCAAAGCTCGGGCTACTTGCCATAGTTAATACCTCTCCGGTCATTGGATTCATGGCAACAATAGCGCCGGCTGTGTTCTCGAGGGAACGCTCTGCCAGCATTTGAAGGTCTTTATCTATTGTGAGATATATATTAAATCCTGGCTCTGCCGCCTTCTGGTATAACACCCTTAATCTTCTGCCAGATGCATCTACCTCAAGCTGTTGTCCTCCCCTGACACCATTTAAATATCTTTGCCATTTTTTTTCTACGCCAAACTTTCCCACAAAATCACCGATTTTATTCTCTTTATATCCTTCTTTATTGAGTTGTTTTTTGTCAATTTCCCCAAGGTAGCCGATGAGATGGGCAGCAAGGGAACCATATATATAGTGTCTTTTTGGCTTTACCTCGATAATTACACCTGGCATATGAAAAGCGTTAGTTTCGATTCTGGCTAACTCATCTCTCGTGAGGCCCTTTTTTATGTAAACAGGATTAAATGGGTTCTGATGTAAGCCTTCATTTATTTTTTTTTTAGCAGACAGGCCATCGATATCTATCAATCTACATATATCAGCTATTAGTCCATCAAGATTTGTAATATCCTCTGGGATCACTCCCAAGACAAAGGATGCTCTGTTGTCGACCAGAAGCTCACCGTTTCTGTCAAAGATCATCCCTCTCACGGGTAAAACATCTCTTAAATCTATTCTGTTGCTCTCTGATTTTTTCCTATATTGGGCCCCGCTAATGATTTGTAAAAACCATAACCGTACAAACAAAATGCCAACCATAATGACGACAAAGAGAGTCAGCTTCTTTAGTCTTTTCTGATATATTTCGGCCTCTACAGGATTAATTTTTGAACGCCATATCATGAATTATCCCTCAAAAGTAGCTATAAATAGGATAGAGTGCCTTTTTGGGCGTGATCCTGGCTCTCTTGCCCTCTCAGAAGATTTAGGAAATAAAATATAAGCGGGGTGATCAGGCTCGTTATCACAATGGAAACTGATAATAAAACAAAAGGAATCCAGCCAATAAATCGCCCTATAGGGAGAAATCTAACTATAATCAGGAGAAAAGACCACTTAGCCAATAGAAAAAAGACCACCAATAACATTGAGGTCTTGATGTTGTTGAAATCTAAAAATCGTCGACAATGATTAACCCCAAGAAGAATAGCAGAATAGGTAAAAGCGAACAAACCAAGCTGACATGGAGAAAATATATCTGTCAATATCCCCATGAAAAAAGCAAGGCAACCAGCCTTATAATCTTGATTTTTTGCGACGAGATATATCAGGAAGATAGGGACGATATCAACATCTAACCATTCAATCCTTAAAAAATGGTTTATACTTCCCCTTAAAATTACAAAAAAACCACATGCCAACCAGATTAAAGGATAGAAAAATATCCTGTCTTCTTTCCATAGCTTTAAAAATTGACTAATTTTCAAGCCAATACCTTTGTGTAGCAGATTTGAATCTGTCGAATTTGAGCCCCTAAGCCACAAGATACAATGGGTATTAAATGAGCAATGAAAATTATCAATTATCACCCCTGTAAACTATTTAATCTTGGTGACTATGTTTCTTCGTGGCTTAATATTAATATTTTTTCTAAAATGGATCCGCTCCTTAAATCATCAATCATTTATTTGTTCCCCCGGGATAAAACCTGGCCTCAAAATTACGAGAATCTCTTCCAGCTTTGAGAAATCTACAGATGAAACTACCACGACATCCTTGAATAGCTTATCAGGAGAATCATCTATCCGTTTCACTGTACCCAGGTAAAGGCCCTTGGGAAAGGCTCTCCCCAATCCTGAGGTCACAATTACGTCACCTGTTTCTATATCACATGCCTTTATTACATAATCAAAAAAGCATTCACTTGATCCCCTTCCTTTAAGCATGCCTCTGCATCTTGATCTCTGAACCAATCCATCAACAGCACTGTTTTGATCTGTGACCAATAATACCTTTGCGTAATTAGGTGAGATAGAAACTATCCTTCCCACAACTCCTTTTGAATTAACCACCGGCATGTTTATCTTAAGTCCATCGTTTTCCCCTTTACTAATAATTATGGATTTAAACAATGCGCTTGAATCCCATCCGATCACTCTTGCTGGCAAAAAGGTCTCTTCAGTGTTTTCTTGAAATTTAAGGAGTTGTTGAAGGCGCTGGTTAGCCAGCAATAGTTCTTGATATCTGCTATTTTCTATCTCGAGGAGGTCTATCTTTTTGTTAAGACGCAAGTTTTGTTGGCGTGTCTCGACTAAGAAAAAATAATTCTTCCATATGTTCCTTGCCGTGGATATTGTTCCGGTAAAAATTTTTTGAAAAGGGGCAGTAATCTCAATCACAAGCTTTTCTGCAGGATTCCATTCCCGTCCCTTGCCAATACTGAGAGACAGCAAAATTAGGGATAAGAGAATAAAAAGATAGGAAATCCATTTTGCCCTATGCTCTAAAAAAATGGTCAATTATTTTAAACCTAACCGTTTTGATTATTTGACTGTAACCTCTCTTAAAATCGATAGATTATCCAAGACCTTTCCTGCCCCTATAACAACTGTAGTAAGTGGATTATCCGTGATAGTTATTGGCAAACGCGTCTCCTCGCGAAGCAAGGCATCAATATTTTTTAAAAGCGCTCCACCGCCAGTTAACACGATTCCTTTATCTACCACATCAGCAGATAACTCAGGTGGCGTCTGCTCTAAAGCAATTCTTACTGTTTCAATGATTGCATCTACCTGTTCAGATATCGCCTTTCTAACCTCCTCTGAATCTATAGTAAGTATCTTTGGTATGCCTGTGACAAGGTCTCTGCCCTTAACTTCTATACACTCGGCCTCTTCATTCGGATACGCATTTCCAACATTGATTTTGATTAATTCCGCTGTGTGAGGACCAATCAAAAGATTATATTTTCTTTTGATGTGCTGCAGGATAGCCTCGTCCATCTTATCGCCAGCCACCCTTACTGAACGGGAATAGACAGTCCCTGCCAAGGAAATAACAGCCACTTCCGTAGTACCTGCACCTATATCAACAACTAAATTGCTTGTTGGTTCAGTTATTGGTAAATCTGCCCCCATAGCCGCAGCCATGGGTTCCTCAATCAAAAAAACTTCTCTGGCGCCTGCAGACTCTGCAGACTCACGGACTGCCCTCTTTTCGACCTGAGTTATTCCCGATGGAATAGATATAATTATCCGGGGCCTCACAAGAGATCTTCTATTATGCACCCTTCTGATAAAATACCTGAGCATGGTTTCGGTGATATCAAAATCGGCAATAACCCCATCTTTCATTGGCCTGGTCGCTACAATATCTCCGGGTGTTCGCCCCAGCATTATTTTTGCCTCTTTTCCTACTGCTAACACCTTGTTTCCTCCCCTGTCTCCCTTTCTTACGGCTACTACAGAAGGCTCATTCAAGACTATCCCTTTGCCCTTTACGTACACCAATGTGTTGGCCGTACCCAAGTCAATGGCAAGATCGTTGGAGAATAAACCGAGTATAGGGTCTAATAGCATCGAGTCTCCTTTCCATAATTTTAATTTATAACGCACTATACATAATTAATTTTACAAAATTTATCAAATATAAAATGTTACATGTTTCTTTTATCTTGACAACTGATGTAACCTATGATTATTAAAATGATAATTTTTTAACGATGGCACATTAATTTATGAAACGAACATTTCAACCAAGCAACATAAAAAGATCTCGTACGCACGGTTTTCGGGCCAGAATGAGCAGTAAAGGTGGCAGAAATGTGATAAAGAGAAGGAGGGCAAAAGGCCGAAAAAGATTATCTGTGTGACTATCATGCATAGCAGTATTTTATAAGGTTTAGGTTTTGCCCATATTTTAGCGACAAGCTTTTAAGATGGGATTATTTTCTTTTAAAAGAGAGGAGCGAATATTAAAAAAGAAAGAATTTATTTCTTTAAAGCTTCATGGAAAACGCTATTATACAAAAAATTTTGTTGTTATTATAAGAGAAAATAGGGGGGGGATTACCAGATTAGGTATAACGGTCAGCAAACGTATTGGGAATTCAGTAAAAAGAAACAGGATTAAACGATTGATAAGAGAATTTTTTAGGTTAAATAAACAACAGATTCCGAAAGGATATGATCTTATAATCACTGCTTTAAAAGGAAATAATACGTTCGACTTTTTTAAGGTACAAGAGGAGTTAGGAAACTTACTGCTAAAAAATGATGGTCCTTTCTTTTAAGCCTCGAGCTTTCATAATTTCATTAATTAAACTTTATCAGGTATTAGTATCACCACTTATGCCATCCTCTTGCCGGTTTATGCCTACCTGTTCTACCTACGCCTCCCTTGCCATTGATAAATACGGTATAATAAAAGGAGGGTTCCTCGCTTTAATTAGGATCCTTAAATGCCACCCCTTTCATCCTGGGGGCTATGATCCTCTCAAGTAAGCCCAGTTAGAATTAGAGGTGGAACTTTATGCCCTGTGTGAAGGACAAATCTCCTCTACGCGTATCTCCCGAAAGCGTCCCGATCCAGACACCTTCTAAAAGGCTGAACTTCTATTTAATAGCGCTTTTGAGTTTCGATAACCTTATTTAGCGTTTTATTTGTAATCAAGCAGCACAGGTTGAT
>QMLT01000127.1 GCA_003646875.1 Deltaproteobacteria bacterium | reverse complement strand
TTATAGGGCATGAGACAAAAAAAGACATACCCATGCTCCTTAAATGCAGCATTTTTAAAATGCTGCCCCAACTTATTGAGAAGTTACTCGTTTACTACTTAACCATTTGACGACTCAACTACTTTCATTCTTCGTTGTGGCCGAAAGGCCATGCGTGTTCAGTTATCCCTTATCAACTTTAGTCCTGCCCGTGCCGCTCTGCGAGACGAGGCGGGCGGGCACACTTAAATCAGGGTATCTCAATCTCAATACGCCCCTTTTTAAATCCCTTAAGGGAGGATAGCATTGCCAAAAAGCTGTTTTTGAACAGGTTGGACATAAAGGGGTTTAACGGAAACTCAACCCCATCGACCTTAATAGAGATTGACGGATTCAAAGAAACACAGTTTGAAATTGTTTTTTTACCCTTAACAATCTCCTTAGCAAGTCCAAAACAGGTTTCATACCCGCAGTGACCGCAGTTTAGATTGGGCAACTTAAAGGATTTTTCGCTAACAAGAGCGGCCAACTTTTTTATATGATCATCATTTGATATGTCAAAATCCACTATGTCTTTATCAAAGCCAGCGGTTGCTATTTCCAGCCCATCAAATAATTTATTTTTGTTCTCCTCTTCTTTTATGCATACAATCTTGGGAAATGTCTTTTCCTTTTTAAATCCCTCTATCAATACAATATCACAGTCAACATACTTCAGGATATCACCTATATGTTTTTTTCCTTTCAAGATTATCTCCGATTCTCCCGGGGAAATCGCAGACACGAATGGAACGAAAGACCTGAATTTTGATGTGTCTGAATCCTGGAAATCAATATTTCCCGGAACATGTTTGAGAATAGCAACACTGTAGCCCATTGATGATAGTTCCTGAGCTAATCTGATAATCAATGTGGTCTTTCCACTTTTTTTATACCCAATTACTCCAACTGCCTTCACCTTACGCCTCCTGAGTTTCTGTCATAGCTTCCTTGTCATTTAAAAATCTTATTAAAGATCTTCTCATCTTCCTCCTGGCAATCCTTTTTTAGCCGAGTGTAATTTGTTAAAAGTCTTTTCCCATCCTCGGTTAGACGAGACCCATGTCTCCTTTCAGTTATTACTACCTTTTTTTTCAGATGCTCTTCTGTTGCCTTGATCTTTCCCCATACACCCCTGTATGACATCTTCATCAATTTGGCGGCCTGGTTTATTGAACCTGTCTGTTCAACGAGCTCAAAAATTCTCTGCCGACCCTCTCCAATGATGATATTACCCTGGGTGTCTTCCAGCCATTGTCTTGATTTTAATCTGACGCTTTGCATGACTCCCTCCAAAATCAGATTATTTTCCACAAATCTCCACTTTTTGCCGGGTCATACCCTCCCAACTCTTTAACCCTTTCCCGAAAACCTTTTGATCTGGTAATGTCTATAAGGGCTTGTATCCTGGGATCATCCACAAAAGAGGACGGAATTACCAGATCATATTGCTCTTTTACAACAGGAATAAAATCACAATTGAGGGCCTTTGCTGCCGCCATAATCCCCATGCCAACATCTGCCGTCCCATTTAAAACAGCAACTGCCACATTCATATGGGTATACTCTTCGTTTTCATAACCATTTATGCGGGAAGGATCTATATCCATCTCGTGTAACTTATAGTCAAAAAGCACCCTGGTGCCTGATCCTGGCTGCCTGTTTACAAAGGCAATGTCATCACGGGTAAGGTCTTCTATTCCCCTTATACCCTTGGGGTTTCCTTTTTGGATGATCAGGCCCTGCTCCCTTTCCACCAGGTTGAACACATGCACTGGAAGGCCTTTTAGATATTTAGCAATATAGGAGGTATTGTATTCACCTGTGCGGGTATCTAAAAGATGAGATCCAGCAATGTGTGCGGCTCCTTTTTTTAGGGCTATTAATCCTCCAAGACTCCCTACATTCCCTGAGGCAATCCTTATGCCATCAGTATTTTTTTTGATCTCATCAGACAGTATGTCCAGGGTCATATCATGGCTGCCTATAATCAGGATTGTGTTGTCTATATCCCTGGAATTAACAAGTAGCTCTGCCTGTGTTTCCTCTCCTCCTGCCATGCCTTCACTAACAGAGGGTATCCTTATAATGCCTTCCGCCCCGCTTAAGGTGGTCACTGATCCGGCGCCCCTGGGCAATGGTATTGCCACTGTCTTCTCACCAACCCTGCCGAGATTAACCCTTATACATTCTTCTATGCCAAGTTTTGAGGGTATATCCCTTGACGCGACTACATTTACCATTTGTTTTTTGGGTTCATCCATGCCCTGAAGTCTGTAGAGAAAGGGCCTGACAAATTCATTAAATGATATATAGGCAGACACAGGGTAGCCAGGGATACCAAAAAAAGGCACATCCTTAATGCTGCCGATAATGGTTGGTTTGCCTGGCATTATAGTGACGCCATGAACCATCAGCTCCCCAATTTCCTCAATTGTCTGAGCAGTATAGTCTTTTTGACCCGCAGATGAGCCTGCAATAGATATTATCACGTCCGGACTGCAGTCTGCTGCCTTGAGAAAGGCTTCCCTTATCCCTTCGCTGGTATCTGGGACTATATCTTCTACCACGGATTCTGCGCCGCACTCCCTTGCAAGTGTGGAGAGTACGAATGAATTTGATTCTAAGACATGGCCTTCTTTCAGGTTGAGCGGTTCGGAAAGCTTAGAAAAACGCACAAGCTCGCTGCCTGTTGGTATGATAACCACCTTAGGCCTTTTCCTGACCTTTAGTTTGAAGGCGCCCCCAACAATGAGTGTTCCCAGGTCAAATGACCTGATAATGTGATTTCGAGGAAAAAGAAGTTCAGTAACGACAAAATCCTCCCCTACCTTTCTTACATTTTGCCAGGGAAAGGCGGAGGAAGAGATTTCAATTGTATCTTCATCAATTATATTTAGCTTTTCAGCCATGATAACGGCATTTTTTTTATCCGGCATTACCTGCCCTGTGTTTATCCATACAGCCTCGCTACCTGATTTTAATCTCATTGGCCTTCTTTCAGTGGCGCCATAGGTGTCTTCTGCCGAGACTGCAATGCCATCCATTGCAGCGAGATGTTGATCGGGCGAGGAAAACCTTGCAAAGATTGGCTCTGAAGTAATCCTTCCAGACGCTTCATGTACTGAAATTTCTTCTACTCCCTCGATCGGTCCTGGCTCGAACCTGTTGAAAAGGATTTCAAGCGCCTCGTGGGGAGTCTTCATTTTCAGGTATATTTTTTGTTTTAAGCTTGTTTTCAAAACAGCATCACCCTTATATTTTCACCCTTGTAAATTCCCTCTGTATTCATGTCAATCTTAATAACTCCATCCGCTTCAACCATTGTGGATATAAGGCCACTTTTTCCCAGGATGGGCGTTGCCACCCACCTTTCCCCTATCCGCGAACATTTAACCCTTATATAATCATCCCGACCACTTACTGAATCGATATTTCTATCAATCTCCGCCTCTAAAAAACGGCCGCCGAATTTATCCAGGTTACTCAGACCGGATAATTTTCCTAAAAGATACCTGAGGAATACATCAAAGATAATCATAGCAGATGAAGGATGTCCTGGGAGACCCCACAGTGTCTTATTGCCCCTCCGTGCAATAATAGTCGGTTTGCCTGGGCTTATGGACACTCCATGCGCCAGAATTTTTGTATTCTTAAAGGACTTAAAGACATCCAGGGTCAGGTCCTTGACACCAACAGAGCTGCCTCCTGATAGGAGAACAACATCGGACTTATGCAAACCTTTTTCGATAAGCGCCTTCAGGTCATCAAATTTATCACGTATAATGCCGAGATAGATGGGTTGCGCCCCTAATGAATTACATAAAGCGCCGATTGTATAGCTATTAATGTCCCTTATTTGACCCGGTTTAGGAGTCTGCTCTATGTAGACCACCTCTTCCCCTGTGGAGATAATAGCCGCCTTTGGCCTGGTAAACACATCAACCTCGATGATACCCAGACCTGCCAAAACGCCAAGGTCCTGGGGTCTTAGAAGGCTACCTTTTTTTAAAATAACCTGACCCTTTTTAAGGTCATCATCTGATTGGATAACATTTTCTAAGGGAGAGACAGGTCTCGTTATCTCTACCATACCATCCTCTAACACCTGAGAATATTCTACCATAAGCACTGAGTCGGCGCCCTCAGGCAACATACCGCCTGTTGGCATAAGGCAGCATTCCCCCCTCTTGATGGTAAAATTCGGTATTTCGCCCATTTTTACCTCACCTCTGATATAGAGAGGGGTGGGAAGCCCTTCGCTGGCCCCGAAGGTGTCCCTGGCATTAAGTGCGTATCCATCAACAGTGGACCTGTTGAACCCGGGAAGATCTTCCTGGGCTATGATATCCGTCGCAAGAACCCTGTTTAAGGTATTTGTTATATGAACCTTTTCAATACGCAACGGCTTGATATCTCTTAAAGATTCAAAGATATCTTCTGCTGTTTTTACCTTAAAGAATGAATGCATGAATAATATATGTCATAATTGACATGAATAATCAACTAAAATTTTGGTGAATAGAATAAGGTTTAATGGGATTTATAGGAGTGATTTTTCTTCGGCCAGCTTTTCTTTACATCTCGCTATATAAATGAGCGCTTTTCCATATTGGCCAAGATCAGGATAATGTGTGATGAGATATTCAAAGCGCTTCAACGCTGCCATATAATAGCCAGACTTGAAATAGAAATAACCAACATAAAATTCATGCTCTGCCAGGGTTCTATAACATTTCCTCATATTTCTCCGGGCCAGCAAAGAAAATGGGTTTTCAGGAAATTCTTTGCGCAGTCTCTTAAATTCTTGTAAGGCGTTTTTTGTGCTTGTCTGATCCCGATCAATAGTGCTTATTCTGAGAAAGTTACACATACCCTGCTGGTAAATCACATAAGGAATAGATTTGTTTTTCGGATGAAGCCTTTCAAATTCTATATATGACTCCAGGGCCTCTTCAAATTCCTTCTTTTTAAAAAGAGCATCAGCCACTTTTAATTCAGCTTGAATAGCCAATTTACTGTAAGGGTATCTATCCTTTAATTTTTGAAAGGCCTCTACCGCATAACTATAATCGCCATTTTCAAACGCTGACATTCCCTGATTCATCAGTTCTTCCGGGGATTTTTCAGGCTTCTTTCCTCCAATGCCGAAAAGAGAGCAACCGCTCAATAAAAAAACCAGCGCCTGAAGAAAAATCAATCTCTTGAGTATATTAACCACTCTTCCCTTCATCTAATGTACCACCATCTGTGAAGTTTTCAAAGGTATGGGTGTTGCTATGATCAGAATGGTTTCATGCAAAAAGCTGGTTACGATCTATCAGGGATGGCAACTCAGATTTAGTTATTTCATCTTCAAAATTATCGTCATTTACCTGTAAAATATCACTCACACCTTCATTCCTCCTTTTTGCGTTCATTTTTATGAAACGTAATCTCGACATCACATTTTGTCAAGCCAGAAGGCCTATTTATTCCGTTCGCTTGTGTAAAATCGCTATGAAATATAAAAGCTATTTTACATTGACTAATGAAGACTGATAAAAGAAAATGAAAGTTGTCTGTTGTTGGGCGCCTGCCCGCCATCGGCTTCGCCTCAAACGAATCCCGGGCTGGCTCAGGCGAGGCGGGCGGGTCTTTTTTCTGTATCACTGTTTGTTGCGTTCAGATCAATTCAATAAACTCAATAAACCGATAAACATAAAACGTAATAATTCAGCCACAAAGACACTAAGTCACCAAGATTATTATATAATTCTTTAAATATCATTTTTAATAAGATACAGAATCATTTCTTCGTGCCTTTGAGACTTGGTGGCTGAACTTCATAAAACTATATGGA
>QMLT01000126.1 GCA_003646875.1 Deltaproteobacteria bacterium | reverse complement strand
GTTTGAAGACTTACGAGATCTGCATTACTACATATTGTGGTAATATTATAAATTACAACTATATAGCTATAAATTGTGGTAATTGTGCTTAATTGATTAAAAATACTTGACAAATTAATTTATCTATGTATTAGTATAAAGCCGTTACACACAGTATTGAGTGGTTAATTTTTTTGGAGGCATAGGTAATGGGCCAAAATACGGTAAAGAAAATAAGAGAAGAGCTTTTACTGAGCAAAGCGGAACTGGCCAGAAAAGCAGGTGTTTCTCCATTAACAATTGATAGGATTGAAAGAGGTAAAGATTGTAGAATGGAGACAAAGAGAAAGATTATTCTAGCCCTTGGCTACAAGTTAAGCGACAAAGATAAACTTTTTATTGATGATAATTAAATCATTAAGAAATTAGGCTTCAAATGCCCATATCAGCAAAAAATAGACTTATTGGTATCGATATTGGATCCCACTCTATCAAGATTGTCGAAATTGACGATAGCAAAACGGGAATGGTCTTAAAAAACTTTGGCATGATAGAGCTCCCTCATGACTCCATAGTGGAAGGCTCTATAAAGGAAATGGAAGTAGTTTCTTCCGCCCTAAAAAACCTCCTAACAAATCTAAAAATTAAAAATAAAAATGTGGCCACATCTATATCCGGCTACTCAGTTATTGTCAAAAAAATTACAATACCCAAAAAGGAAGAGGTAGGCTTAGAGCAAAGCATACAAAGTGAAGCGGAACAATATATTCCTTTTGATATTAATGATGTAAACCTGGATTTTCAGATACTTCCATCAGAAAAAGAAGGGACAGAAGAAGAGGAAAAAGAAGAGTTAATGGATGTTCTTTTAGTAGCCGCAAAGAAAGATATGGTTGAGGAATACATAAGCCTTCTTCACTTAACAGATCTGAATCCTATGGTTTTAGACATAGATGCCTTTGCCCTTCAAAACGCCTTTGAAATCAGCAATCATGAACAATCTGGCTGCCATGCCCTGGTCAATATCGGCGCTCAGCAACTGACAATAAACGTTATTAAAGATGGCGCTTCCATATTTACCAGAGACTCATCCTATGGTGGATCACAAATCACAAGCGAGATCCAACAAAAATTAAATATATCTTATCAGGAAGCAGAAATGATAAAATTGGGCGTTAAGCCACTAAAAACAGAGAAGAAACCTATAATTGAGGAGATATTTTCATCAACAGTTGCAAAATGGGCCCAGGAAGTAAAAAGGGCGCTTGATTTTGTGGCAACTACTTTTCTAGACGTAAAAGTTGAAAATGTCCTGCTTAGCGGAGGCTCATCCTTGATTAAAGGATTCAGTAACTATCTCGGCCTGGAAACAGGTCTAAAGATAGAGATGCTCAATCCTTTTGGTAATTTAGAGATTAAGGAAAAATTATTTGATGCAGACTACTTAAATTATCATGCCCCAATGGCCGCTATTGCTATTGGCCTTGCCTTGCGGAGTATAGGTGATAGATGATCAAAGTTAATCTCTTTCCTTTTAGGGCTGCGAGAATAAAAGAAAATATAAGGCGACAGGTAACTATCTACCTGCTCTCTATGGTATTTCTCATCCTGGCTAGCAGCTACTTCTATCTTGATCTCAACAATAAGGTAAACGCCTTGAGAGAAGAGCGAGATGTTAAACAAAAAGAGATGGACTCCTTTAAAGATACCAATAGAAAAATAGCGGCCCTAAAGAAAACTATAGCTGACGTCGAAGTGAAATTGAAGACAATAAAAAGATTAGAAAAAGGCAAAACCGGTCCAGTCAAACTCTTAGATGATATAGCCACGAGCGTGCCAGAAGATAAGCTATGGCTCACCACCCTTAAAGAACAAAAAGGAACTCTTGTTTTAAACGGAACAGCGATGGATAACGAAACAGTCGCAGATTTTATGAATAGACTACAAAATACAAAAAGTATAAACTCCGTTCAATTAGTCAGAACAAGGCAAAAGAAAATACCGGGATTTGATTTGAGTCTCAAAGATTTCTCGCTGAAATCAAAAACATACGCCTTTAAAGAAAAAGCTCTCCCCAAGGCTGGAAAAAAGAAAAAAAGAGGAAGATAGGGGGCTATGGCAATCGATCTAAACACCTATTTTGATAAAATATCCAAATTAAGGATGATACACAGGATCCTCATCTTTGCAGGGTCGGTGGTTCTTATTGCAGGTCTCTATATCTGGTTCGTATACGTCCCGAAAACAGGTGAAATAACAGCGATAAAATCAGAACTGGATAGGCTGGAAAGGAATATCAGGCTCGCCAGGGTCAGGGCGAACAACTTGAAAAGACTTGAAGCTGACCTTGCCAGGGCCAGGGGAGATTTAAAAGTTGCCATGAAGCTTCTTCCCACTACCAGTGAAATCCCAAGCCTTTTAAAAAACATTACCAAACTCGGTAATGATTCAAACCTGGAATTTCTCCTGTTTCGTCCCGAAAAACAGGTCTCAAAAGAATTTTATGTAGAAATTCCGGTAAGCATAGAGGTGCTGGGAAGTTATCATAATGTTGCTATATTTTTTGACAAGGTTGGAAAGCTCGATAGGATTGTTAATGTTGTCAATGTGAGCATGATTCCAATCAAAGAGCTGAGCACTACTCTTAAAACTTCATGCAAGGCCACAACCTACAGGTTTAAAGAGGGTAAAAAGACAGAAAGTGTACACAAAAAAAAGAAATAGCCTAACCCTGCTTTTGATATTTGGCATTGCGGTTATTCCTGTTCTCTTAGGGATGCCTACAGCTCAAGCTAAAGAAAAAATTACCGTTAAGATTTTAAAAGAGAAAAAAGAGGCTGCCGAACTATCAAAAAAACCCGCGAAGGAAACAAGTGTTAGTGTAGCCACGAAAGAGAATGCAAAAGCGGCCTATTTTTATGATCCTACTAATAAAACAGATCCTTTCAAATCCTTTATTGTTGTAAGAAGGGAGTTAGAGGAAAAAGAACAAGAAAAACCAAAAACCTATCTTGAGACCCTTGACATTTCCCAGTTGACCCTCTCCGCCATAGTATTAGGAAGCAAGGGAAATTGGGCCCTTGTTCGGGATTCAAAGGGAGACGGACATGTAATTAAGGTGGGAACCCTTATAGGAAGAAAAAACGGTCGGGTAAAGAGAATCCTTGAAAAAGAGGTTATTGTCACTGAATCTTATAAGGATATTAGAGGGCGTGAACAAATAAAGGATATCTCGATAAAGCTCCCGGAAGTAGATTAAGTTAGGAAATTGAAAATTGTCGATTAAAAGAGGAGAGGTGGCATGTTTTATAAAAAAGGCCTGAGAAGAAAAAATATTATCTCTCTATTAATAACAACCTTTTTAACCTTTCTTATCTTTAGTTGCGCTCAAGCGCCTGTAAAAAAAGAGGTTGCAGGTATAATAGAAGAGGAGTCTACTCAAATCGAATCAATAAAGGTCATCTCTAATCCCTCTGATGAAGTGACAATGATTGAAATAACCAGCTCAAGACCTGTCTCCTATGCTGCCTTTAAGTTGGTTCAACCATTACGCCTCATAGTGGATTTAAACGCGCTTCCTGGTCAAGGATTGACCGGTCCAGGTGACATCAATGACAGGCTCGTAAAAGATATCTATTTTGAAAAGGTCAAGGATAGACCTCTATCCACACGCCTTATCGCCACCTTAACTAAAGATGTCGAATATAATGTGAGGGAAGAGGATAAAACAGTAAAATTCCTGCTTTCAGCGAAAAAAACCAGTGAAATTGAAAAGAAACAGCTTCCTGCGATGCCAGCAGAAAAGGAAGAAATTGCAGCGAAAGAACCTCGCCTGTACTTTTCACCTTCTAAAACACAACTGAATCAGATACTTGGAGTTGATTTTTACATGCTCCCAAAAGGAAAATCAAGGGTCACGGTCACCACCACCAAAAAGGCGAAATACGATTTAAGCAGGAAAAATTCTCTTACCTTGCTTTTAGAGATAATGGATTCCACCATCCCATCTGAACTGACAAGATATTTAAACGCCTCCCTCTTTAAAGGGGCGGTTAATCAAATTACACCGATTGTAAAAGTTGCTGAAAAGCAGGTTGATCTGGAAATAGAGTTAAAAGAAATGGTCCCTTACCATGTGATGCAAACAGATACAGAAATAAGGCTGGATTTTAGTAAAACATCTGTCAAACCACCTGCCAAAAAAATAACCCGGACAAGGCTTGGCAAGGCCTTTGTTAAACCCACGGAGCTGCCTTCTGAGACGCCTGTAAAATCCGAGAAAATGCCCCCCCATGCGGTTAAAGCTGCTGCTAGACCTGCTCATCATGCCGCCAGGTATACAGGGGCCAGAATGACCCTTGAATTTGCGGATGCAGACATAAGAAACATCCTCAAGTTAATTGGGGAGGTCAGCAAGCGGAATATAGTGTGGGGGCCCGAGGTAAAGGGCACGGTGTCTATGAGACTGAAAAACGTCCCCTGGGATCAGGCCCTTGATGTAGTGCTCGATATAAATAATCTCGGCATGATAGTAGACGGAAATATTATCAGGGTAATGACAAAAGAGGCAATAAAGGCATTAGAGCAAGATAAGGAAGCGAGGCTAAAGGCCGAAAGGGAAAGGATAAAGGCGGTTAAGACCGCCCAGAAGGAGGCTGAAGCAGAAAAGCCATTGATAACTGACTATATAACGGTCAACTATGTGGAAGTAGATACTATAAAAACCCTTATAGAAGAAAATGTGAAGGGACCGAGGGGTAGGTTATCGGTTGATAAATCAAATAAAACCATAATTATTACGGATACAGCCGACAATATCCAAAGGGCAAAGGCCTTAAAAGAGAGGCAGGATAAACCTATAAAACAGGTAATGATTGAAGCAAGGATTGTTGAGGCCAGCACAAGTTTTGGAAGGGATATAGGAGTTGAGTGGGGTCTGAGTTATCAAAGAACCGGGAATCCATGGGGAGGCAGTGGCCCCGACACAGTTTTATATAATTTTGCCACGAACTTCACCATGCCTGCTGCCACTACAGCGGGAATCCGTTTTTCCAATACAGCGGCCACACAGGTTCTCAACGCTCAGATAGCCCTGGCCGAGACTGAGAATAAGGCAAAGACCCTGTCCGCGCCAAAAATCATTACACGGGACACAAAAACAGCCACTATAAAGCAAGGCACAAAGATTGTAATCCCTTCAGGCACGGATGACAGTGGAAATAAAACATATGAACAGGTTGATGCCACGCTAAAACTCGAGGTGACTCCCAAAATAACACCCAACAACATGGTTATTTTGGACATTGATGTTAGTGACGACTACCCTGATTATTCTCAAGCCATAGGTGAAAATGTCCCAATCAAAACCAAGAATGCCAATACAGAAATGATGGTTGCCAGCGGAGACACAGTTATTATAGGGGGAATCTATAAGGAAAATACAAGCAAGGTTGAGGAGGGAGTGCCGTGGCTCAGCAAGATACCCATCATTGGCTGGCTTTTCAAAAGAGAGTCCCGGTCAATTGAGAAAAGTGAGCTCCTTATCTTTCTTAAACCCACAGTTTTACCTTTAGAGAAAAAAGGGGGCAATTAGCGCCTGAACGAAAAGCCAGTTCAGGCACAATTCTGGATTACGCATGTTGGCCTGCTCTCCCCGTCCCGAGACCGAGACGGGGTTGGAGGTGCGTCTTATTAGGTACGAACCTGGCGCCCAGATATTTAGTTTATAGAGCTATCCATTGTTACTGTCCCGGAAAACCAGGTTTGGACCAGGGATTAAAAGATAAAGTAATTTCAAGGCCTTAAAGATTTAAGGCAAAACTTGAAAACTGTATTTCGAGGTTTTCGACCAGACACTGTTTAAGTGGTTCATTGCCAATGTTGGCT
>QMLT01000125.1 GCA_003646875.1 Deltaproteobacteria bacterium | reverse complement strand
GGCACTAAGATTATAGAGTTATTCTTTATAATAGCCTTTATTCAATTTATATTTATCTCTTCTTTGTGTCTTTGGGTCTTGGTGGCTTAATAGTTAACAAAATAATCTAAAAAAGGAGGAAACAAATGAAAAAAACGTATTTGGCTCTATCTTTCCTGTTGGTTGCACTTCTTCTGCCAGCATCATTATCGGCTTTTGAAATTGGGGCACGAGGCTACTACTGGTTTCCCTCGCTTGATGGCAATGTAAAAGTGGATGAAGACGCCATCATCGGCACAACAATTGATTTTGAAAAGGATCTTGGGGTTGGGGATGAGAATTATCCATCCGTTGAGGTTTTCCTTGGAGGCGGCAGACACCACCTATCTTTGACGTATACAGACATTGACTATTCAGGGGAAAAAACACTGACTGAGAAGATTACTTTTAATGGAAAAGATTATAATATTAATGCATTCGTAAACTCTTCAATTCAATACAAGATGATGGACCTTCTCTATCAATATGATTTTTTGAATCTGGAAAATGTGCTGGCCGGATTTTCTTTAGGCGCTGTTCTACAGGTCAAATATTTAGATGGCGATGTAGGATTGAAGACCACAGGTATTGATGAAAAAGAAGACTTCAAATTTCCTATTCCAATGATTGGTCTTAATCTGCATTTCGGATTACTGGCCGATGTCCTCGAGGTCAGATTAAGGGGGACTGCCATTGGATATGCAGGAAATACAATATATGAGCTCATGGGTGATATATCATGGACCCCCTTCCCCCTCGTAGATATTCACGGCGGTTATAAAACCTTTGTCATAGATATTGATGAGGATGATATAGTCTTTGACTATGATATGTCCGGTCCTTATGTCGCGCTTACCGTGAGTTTTTAGTGCTGATTTTGGGGGCTTTAAAGGCCCCCTTTTCATCCCAAATAATTCTTGGAGCCTTATTTTCAATGCTACCGTACCAGCTCAATATTTAGGGGTAATAACTTGGCGTATCTATCAGTATTCAAAGGCGCTTTACCCTATTTATTGAGCAGATACAAGCTACTAATAATAAAATAGTGGCAGCCAGTTAGCCACAAATTGACATAAGGGAAACCTGCTCCCGATTATATCGGGACCCGTGGGTTTATGGCTGAATAGTGACGAATCATGAAAAATACTCTCACTTTTATCATGGCCGGGGGGAGAGGCGAAAGGCTCACGCCTCTTACACTGGACAGGGCTAAGCCAGCGGTCCCCTTTGGCGGTATCTACAGGCTGATAGATCTGACCCTGAGTAACTGTATAAATTCACAATTATATAAAATAATTGTTCTCCCTCAATATAAATCCCAGTCTCTAACTGATCACCTGGAAGCTGGTTGGAACATATTTAATCACAAACTTGGACACTTCTTAAAGATTGTCCCGCCTCAACAACAGCTCAGTGGGGAGTTGTACCGGGGAACGGCTGACGCCATTCGACAAAACCTCTATCTCATTGAAATCACAAGGCCTCAACATGTCTTGATCCTATCAGGTGATCATATTTACAAGATGGACTACAATCTTTTCATCAGGCATCACGTAGAAAAAAATGCTGAACTGAGCATTGCTCTCTATGAAGTAAGAAAGGAGATGGCGCAACAGGTAGGTGTTGCCGAGGTAGATGAAGACCGCCGCCTCCGCGGCTTTCAAGAGAAACCCAAGGAAAATCCCACGACCATTCCTTGGAACCCCAACCGAGTGCTGGCATCCATGGGTATTTACCTATTTAATACTGACACCCTCTTGAATGCCCTAAAATCAAACGATAAGGATGATTTTGGTAAAGACATAATTCCTTATTTAATCCCTGACGTCAGGGTATACGCCTATCCCTTTCAGAAGCAGAATATAATCGAAGATTATGCCTACCATACACTGGAAAACGGTGAGCGAAAGCTTAGATTAGAACCAAGAACTCACGATTCATCTTACTGGAGAGATGTTGGCACGTTGGATGAATACTGGAACGCCAACATGGACCTAACCGGATTGGAACCCTCTTTTAACCTATACGGGAAAAACTGGCCTATCCACACCTATCAAACACCAGCCCCACCTGCAAAATTTGTCTTTAGCAATGAAAGGCCTGAAGGCTTTCGAGTAGGTAAGGCTCTGGACTCTATTGTTGCTCCAGGTTCTATGATAAGTGGAATCGTAAGGAATTCAGTGATTTCTTATTATGTCTTTATTCAGAGCTGGGCAACCGTTGAGGAATCAGTAATACTGGACGATGTTGTGGTAGGACGTAATTGCAAGATCAAAAAAGCCATTATCGATAAACATAATATGATCCCATCAAACACTGAGATCGGTTATGACCCTAAAAAAGACAGGAGTCGATTTACAGTAACGCCCAGAGGAATTGTAGTGGTGCCAAAGGGTTATTTTAAATGATCACTTGGAAGAGCTGCTACCCATGCATAGATATCCCTTAAGGCAAGATTATTAGCCTTTGCTACTCTCCTGCACTCCTCATATTCTGGCAAAATCGCAGTTTTTCCACCCTGATTGATAACCTTTTTGACTCTCATTTTACCCCATGGAGATTCAACCATCAACTCTCCCCGTGTTAAAATGGACCTCTGACTGTAATTAAATCGTATCCCTAATGTAGTTGACTCCTTAAAGATAATATTACTAAGTTTATCCTTGTCTTCAGGCTGGCCTACCACCTGGAGCTGGATGCCAGGCCTGTTTTTTTTCATCTGGATATGGGAAAAGGAAACATCCTTAGCGCCTGCATCAAAAAGTCTATCCATCAAATAGCCCAACAATTCGGGGCTCATATCATCTAAATTTGACTCCAATACAACTACCGTCTCCGATTCACGTTTATCGATATCGTTTCCAATCAGAATGCGCAAAAGGTTAGGCCTATCAGCCAAGGTTCTGCTCCCTACCCCGTAACCCACTCTCTCTACAATCATTGAAGGCATAGGACCGAAGGAAGAACAAAGTGAGGTAATTAAAGCAGCTCCTGTAGGGGTAATCATTTCAACTTCCTGACCGCTATCGTAGATAGGAACACCCTCTAAAAGCGCTATTGTTGCTGGCGAAGGCAGCGGTATCTTTCCATGGGCGCTTGTTATAATTCCCTTTCCTACAGGCATTCTTGAGACAAAGAGCTTCTCAATACCCAAAAGATAAATTCCTGCAACCGATGCCACAATATCAATAATAGAATCAACTGCGCCAACTTCATGGAAATGTATCTCATCTGGTGAAATATGGTGTATCTCACCTTCAGTGATTGCCAGTTTTTCAAAGATAGAGACGCATTTTTCAACAACTGTTAGCGGAATATCACTGTTTGTAATTATTTCTTTTATATCCTTTAAATATCGAGCTTTCTGATGCTTTTCCTTAAGGGAGACATAAAATTTTGTCCCAAATATATTGTTTCTTCCCTCCTTTTTTGCTGATATCGTGTACCCGTCTAAATTAAGCCCGTATATGATCCTTTTAAGCTCTTCAAAAGGCAAGCCGGCATCGACCAAGGATCCAACGAGCATATCACCACTTACACCAGAAAAGCAATCAAGATAAGCTATTTTCATATCAACCTGATTACCTTATAAACCTCTGGCCTTTTCTCGAGCTTCCTGTTTCTTTTTGCAGTCAATACACAGGGTAGTAACAGGCCTTGCCCTCAACCTCTCTTCACTTATCTCTCTTCCGCATATCTCACACATTCCAAAGGTCCCATTTTCTATTCTTTCAAGGGCCTCTTTAATCTTTTCAATCAACTTTCTTTCTCTATCCCTTATCCTTAAAAGAAAGTTCCTGTCAGTCTCCAGAGAAGCCCTGTCAGTAGGGTCAGGAAAATTATCCTTAAGGTTAGTCATTCCATTAAGTGTCTTAGAAGCCTCTTGAATTAGCTCATCAAGCTGGCTTTGGAGCAAGTCCTTAAAATATTCAACCTGTTTTTGATCCATCCGCTAAATCCTCAATTGCTAAATTCACAATTCAAAATTCCTCACCCCTATATCCCTTTTATTTTACCCCAAAAATTTTTATTCTTTTCCCTGGTCTTTTTCTCCTCAAGTTCACGAAACTGCATAAGTAATTCTCTCTGTTGTTTACTCATTTTGGTAGGTATATTAACTATAAGCTGAACAAAGAGGTCACCGACTCCCCTTCCTTTTCTTAGACTTGTCATACCCAACCCTTTAAGTCTAATAATCTCTCCTGGTTGAGCTCCCTCTGGAATAGTAATGCTTTTCTCCTTATTATTGTCCAGGGTAGGAATAGATATTTCAGCCCCTAAGGCTGCCTGCAGAAATGATATTGGCACCTGACATTTAAGATTATCCCCATCCCTCACAAAAAATTCATGATCCTTAACATAGACTACTACAAAGAGATCGCCTGGTGGTCCTCCATTTTCCCCAGCCTCTCCTTCTCCCTTAATCCTCAGTTGTACGCCATTATCGACCCCTGGCGGAACTTTTACCAGGACCTTCTTTTCAACGTTTACTTTTCCTTTGCCTTTACATTTGCTGCATGGATCAACTATAACCTGACCTGTGCCATTGCATGTTGAGCAGGTTGTTCTTATTTGAAAAAAACCATGAGAACGTGAAATCTCACCTTCACCATGACAGTGAGGGCAAATCTGGGGCTTACTACCCGGCCTGACTCCGGTCCCTCCACATATATCACAAGATTCCCATTTGTCGAAAACTATTTCCTCTTCTTTTCCTTTATAGGCCTCTTCAAGAGTCAATTCCAAATCGTATCTCAGGTCATTGCCTTTTCTTGCTCTCGTTTTCCTCGAGCGCCTCCCACCCAAACCAAAGAAATCCCCAAAAATATCTCCAAAACTAGAAAAAATATCCTCAAAACCGCCAAACCCTGTAAAGCCTGTTCCTCTCAAGCCCTCATGACCATAAAGATCATAGATTCTTCTCTTTTCGCTATCCCTTAATACCTCATAGGCCTCTGCGGCTTCCTTAAACTTCTCTTCTGCCTCTTTATCCCCAGGGTTTCTGTCTGGATGATATTTAAGGGCAAGCTTCCGGTAGTTCTTCTTTATGGTATCCTCATCTGCATCCCTGGAAACACCAAGGATTTCATAATAATCTCTGGTTATCGGCATGGTTATTCCATATTATCTAAAGATTCCTCGCTTCGAGAAACCTCTGTATCGTCATGCATATCAGGGCTTTTAGATTCTTGGACTAAATCATCCCCAATTAAATCTTTTTCTGCTCCATTGTCTTCTAAAAGGTTGCCGTTTTCCCTTATTTTAATTTTTCCAGCAGCAATCTCTCTCAAGGCCGTTACTATTTCTTTGTTTGTAGTGGTAAGAAGAGGTTCTTTTCCCTTCCTGAATTGACTAACCCTCTTTACTGCTAAATGTACTATCATAAACTTATTATACCCAGTCTTTAAACAATCTTCTATTGTAATTCGAGCCATTATCGGAACTCCTTAAAAAAAATAATCTATTTTTGTAACTTGCATTTTTTTAAAAGTAAAGATATTTTTATATTTATTTTTTTATATTTACAATAAAAAGGGTTCTACTTGTTGAATAATAATCATCGAATCTTATTTTTCAAATAATACTATATTATTTTTTCTCTAAACTATATTATTGGTAACACTTTAGGTAACATCTCAAAAACTTGGGGTTTTGCAATATGTGGCCAAAATCACTTTGTTTCTCTAATGTACCCCAACTTATTGAGAACTTAACAGTTTAGCTCACTAAAATTATCTGGTGAATGATACCTCTGTGCCCTTGAGTAAAGGTCAGAAGTAGTTTTTATAGTAACTTCTCAATAAGTTGGGGTATCTGTCGGGCAATAAGGCACAACAAGGCCTACATAAAGTCAGGGAGCATACAGGTATGTCTTTTTTTGCTCCATG
>QMLT01000124.1 GCA_003646875.1 Deltaproteobacteria bacterium | reverse complement strand
GTCTATCTTTTCCCACATAGCAGGTGTTATCTCTTTCTTTGGTACTGATTTTAGTTCTGACATCTTATTTCTCCTTAGCAAATGAACCCGACGCTTCGCTTCAGGGTTATACATGAAAGAAACTATATATTGAGTTTCATAGGAAACCTATACTTTTTCAATTCTAATAGCGCAGACCTTAAACTCTGGTATCTTGGCAATTGGATCAAGGGCAGGATTGGTTAGCCTGTTTGCTGCTGCCTTGGCAAAATGAAATGGGATAAATATGGTCCCCTTTATCGCCTGGTCAGAGACCCTTGCCATGGCCTGAATCTCCCCCCTTCTGGAGTGTACCCTTAATAGATCTCCTTGTTTTATATTATAATCCGCGGCATCCTGTGGAGAGATCTCAACAAAGCATTCTGGGGATAGTTCATTCAGGCCCTCGGATTGCATAGTCATAGTTCGAGTATGGAAATGATAAAGAACCCTTCCAGTGGTTAGATAAAGTGGATAATCTTCATCTGTCACCTCTGCCGGCGGGATGTACTCTATTGCATGAAATTGGCCTAGTCCCCTTGTGAATGTGCCTACATGTAATATAGGAGTCCCTGGATGGTCAGGGGCTGGACACGGCCAGTGGAGACCGCCATTCTCTAACCTTGAGTAACTGATCCCGGCATATGAAGGGGTTACGCTATTCATCTCTTCCATAATCGCCTTGCTATCTGTATATTCCATTGCGTATCCCATCCGATTGGATAGCTCACATATAATCTCCCAATCCTGTTTTGCCTTGCCAGGTGGGTCTATCGCCTTACGGACTAACTGAACCTTCCTCTCAGTATTTGTAAATGTCCCATCCTTCTCCGCGAATGATGCTGAAGGCAGGACAATATCTGCAATCTTTGCTGTATCTGATAGAAAAATATCCTGCACCACTAAAAGTTCAAGGTTTTTTAAGCCCTGTTCAACATGGTTAATATCAGGGTCTGACACAAGCGGATTCTCTCCAATAATATAAAGGGCCTTTAGCTTACCATCTTGAGCGCCTTTTACCATCTCTGTTATTGTTAATCCCGAAGTCTCTGGCAGACCATTTACCCCCCATGCCTTTTCCATCTTTTCCCTTACTGCAGGGTCCCCAACCGGCTGGTAACCACTAAATACATTTGGCAGCGCCCCTAAATCGCAGGCGCCCTGAACATTATTCTGTCCCCTGAGTGGGTTTACTCCCCCTCCAGGCACGCCCACATTACCACACAGCATTGCCAGGTTCGCCATTGATTTAACATTATCCGTGCCTGTGCTGTGCTGGGTTATTCCCATTGCAAAAAAAATAGAGGCAGGGCGTGAATTAGCGTACATCCTTGCTGCCTTTATTATATCATCAGCGGAGATGCCTGTTATTTTGCTTACAAATGCAGGATCATATTTCTCAACCGTCTTTTTTAACTCCTCAAAGCCCTCTGTCCTATCTTTAACATAGTTACTGTCATAAAGGGCTTCGCTTATAATCACATGCATCATCCCATTTGCCCAGGCTACATCCGTGCCCAGGTTTTGTCTTAGCCACAGGGTGGCAAATTTGGTTAAGGGAATCCTTCGGGGATCAACTACAATTAACTTAGCGCTACCAGATTCAACCGCCCTTTTGATATATGAAGATATAACAGGGTGGGCCTCTGTTGTGTTTGAACCGGTAACCAGGATAAGCTTTGATTTTTCTATATCGGCTACTGAATTTGTCATTGCGCCTGATCCAAAGGCCGCTGCTAACCCGGCTACTGTTGAGGCATGGCACAGTCTTGCGCAATGGTCAACATTATTTGTGCCAATAACAGCCCTGGCAAACTTCTGAGCAATATAGTTTTCTTCATTTGTGATCTTTGCAGAGCTGAAGATTCCAATAGAATCTGGCCCATATTTAGACTTTATATCGACCAATCTTTTAGCAGTTAAAGAAAGGGCATCATCCCATGATGCATTTTTCAGGCTTCCGGCTTCCTTTATAAGGGGGACAGTGAGTCTTTCAGGCTTATTTATAAAATCATACCCAAATCTACCCTTGACACAAAGGCTGGCAAAATTTGGCGCAACATCTTCAGTCCCTGTTATTTTTATAACCTTATTATCTTTTATATGAAGATTCATCTGACAACCAACTCCGCAATACGGGCATGTTGTCTGAACCTTTTCTACCTCCCATGGCCGTCCTTGAAAACGGCTCGGATTTTCAGTCAAGGCACCCACCGGGCAGGCCTGAACACACTCCCCGCAAAAGACGCAATCAGACTCATTCAAAGGAAGATCACCAACAGCAACAATCTTGGATGCAGACCCTCTGTATCCATATGAAATAGCCCTGTTGACCTGAACTTCATTGCATACCTGAACACAACGGCCACATAGAATACATCGAGAAAAATCCCTGATAATCAGGGCGTTTGTCTCAGTTTCGTATCTAGTTTCACTTTCTGGAAACCTGACTGTCTCAACCTTATATCTATAGGCAAGATCCTGGAGTCGGCAATCACCGTTTTTCTCACAGGTAATACAGTTATGGCGCCCTGAGGCGAGAAGAAGTTCTATATTTAGTTTCCTGGATTTTATAACCCTCTCTGATTCTGTTTCAACAACCATATTGTTCATAGCAGGTGTCGCGCAAGAAGGAACAAGATTTCGAGCGCCCTTTACTTCAACCACACAGATCCTGCAGGCCCCGGTAGGATTCAATCCTTTCATATAACAGAGAGTCGGAATATCAATGCCGTTTCTGTTGGCAATTTGAAGAATGGTCTCACCTTCATTAAAGGAAAATTCATCTCCATTGATTGTAATAGTATCTTTCCTGGCCACGGTTCCCCTCTTTCTTAATATTATTCTCTAATTCTCGTTCTTTGATAGGGTTTTATATTTAGGGTTTGAAATAATGTCAAGGGTTTCTCATGGGAAACAGCAATTCTAATTTTGACCCTCAAGGGTAGCTATCTATCCAACTCATTGAAATGACATTCCTTTTCAGCGCTTTACCCTGCCTTAATATACAAGTTCCGATAGACAATGCCTTTTGCCTCAGGGAGAATGCCGCCATCAACACAGGGAGGTGAGCGCCATGTCATGGAAAAGGATTCAGTGCATCAGAGTACACAGGACCGGTCATAAGATACTTTGTTCCTAATATTCCAAGGTGCGTAAATCCCTTCTTCCTGGCTTGCTCTCCAACTGTGTCTGCAATATGCAGCCAGGGGATTGGTGATTTGGGCGTTACAAGATCAAAGGCCTGATGAATGGTGTTATCAAGACAAATTGCAAAGTCAGCTCCTGCTTGCGCAACTTTCCCGGCCGAGGAAAGCATAAGCTGGGCAACCTTATCCCAGTCTCCTGCACGTATAGGAACCATATATTCAGAAAGCGGATGGGTGTGCATAGTGATCTCTGGAGGTCTATGTTCACCCATTTCAGCTGGCGCCTCTGCGCAAATAGTTCTGTAACAGAGAGCTGCTCCCTCAGCGCTACACGCTATTATTCCGATATGTTTTGCCATTTCTCCTTTGTCCCCGAATTTGAAAAACCTATCTCTAACTCTGCTTAGCACAAACAAGGCGATTGATCATCTCTGACAGACTGCTAAACTTGTATATAGCAATACTCCTATCTCTCCTTTCAGTAATCGTCTGGCCACCTAAAACTGGAAATCATCTTCCATTGCTTAAATGCGTCTCCTGGATTTTTTTCTCATTATGCGATTGCTGTGAAGTCTTGTTTGCTAAATCATAAAAACGAAAGAATAGTATAGTAAAGCTTGACCACAAAATAATAATCAGTAATTCAGTGACCATGAATGTAAATAAATTCTCTAAAGAAAGCGTTACTATTGCTATATGGAGGAGGAGCTGGAATCCTAATAGTATTACAGAAAGAAGCAGGGCGCTGGCAATAATCTGCCATGTAACATTTCTGGTCATTTTGTTGCTGCGATATAAGGCTTCTATAGGGCTAAGCCTATCAAGCACCACGTTGAATTCTGCTAATGATAGTCGTGCAAAAATAAACAGCCCGGGAATTATAAAGGCGAAGAGTCCAAGGATGATCATTAATGAGCTAATAATATTTACAAGTAGTAGATTTACCCAGCAACCTAACCCGACTAATAGACATTCTTTCGTATTCCATTTCTCTCCTACAATTATCCTGGAAAGAAGATAGATCAGGCCCCCGGTGTAAATAGGTTGATAGAGGAAATGCACAATAATAGGAAGATGACTAATCTCTAAGGGAAAATTGTAATTAATTGCGTAGTAAGAAATAATATTTTCAATAATTATCACGGGAAATGTAGCATATAAGAGGAAAGTTACTATATCTCGCGCATATGCCCGAAAAAAGCTAAAGGTTTCGATCAAAGGTTTAATCACAAAATTATCCCTAAATTTATTTGTGAGAGTATGACTCATAATATCTAACTTTCAATTTCAACGGTTCACCGTCAAAGGATTGATTCGATACGCCACAAAAAGTGCTTTGGCTGAGCTCTGTGTGTTTAACTGTGTAATTTCTTGAATTTATTTAACCCCGAAAAGTTCAGCCGCTCTGTTGCCCTCGTCCGCAGCGGATAACAGAGAGGGCTGGGATGACTGGTTCTGTATTTCTCGATAATTATTGTAATGCCTTCAAGGCTTTTTCGTTCACTATGTTCTTCTCTTCCAAAAGGAAAAGAAAAAATTTTCTAAGTGCTACTGTAAGTTCGTCAGGGCTGGTTGAGTCCCAAACCTTCCTCTTCCACCATTTCTTGAAATGGGTGTTTACCATCCCGCTGGTAATCTCGTCAATTCTTTCAACATCGGTTTGTCTACAAATAAAATCAATGAAAACCTCAACTATGGATACATGCTTTCGAGCAGTTCTCTCTGAGTATTTTGCCAACAGGAACTGATGAAATTCCTGATTCAACTTCAATAAGGACTGCCGGAATGGCTCTCTCTTTTCTTCAGCCTCCTGCATCAACTTGAAATATTCATCCATCCTGTCGCCTGGTATGATCACTTTTCCACTGTAGACCCTTGCCATGATGTGGTGCTCCTGAATTTTCGTTTCTACAAATACAGAACTACGGAGCTAACAGGCCGACAAGCGCAGCGGATTTGCCGATCCGACTTAAGCGCCTTTTTAGCATTTTTTCCTATTTTTGGTTTCTAAATTCCAAAAAGGTATTCTACTTGCGTTCTTATCTTCCCAACAGAATTCATCTTCATTTTCTTCTTTTACCAACTCCCGCCAAAAAGATGGATTATTCTTTGCATCTAGTGCTCTTTGTGAATTGTCGTGTAAATCCATAAAAAGTCATTTCCAACAGACAGTGCCCAATGATCTCTAATTCCGAATATTTTGACAGAGATTCATGATCAATATCCATAGCGAGCCATTCCGCCCAATCTGTGAATCCAAGAGCATAAGACACTTCTTGATTACCAATTTCATCATCTTTAAAACGACCTGGATCGCTCTCTTTGTTTAAAGAGCCATCCTTGCCAGAAACATAAGTATAATATTCTTTATCGTATTCATCAAATACATCCTCGATAACAATACGCATTTTAGTTTCTACAGATTTTATAGCATATAATTCTTCAAAAACTTGTTTATATCCTTCAATATTTTTTTCTTGATCTGGATATAACTGCATAACGATAGAATGAACATCATTCCAATTATATTTGCATATCAACTCTTTGAATTTCATACTATTTTCCGTCTCTGCAACGCAATATTCTCAAAGTATATGAGAAAATGAAATAGATAAAAACTTCATAAAAAAATTGCCCTCAGCAAATACGGTGTTTTGTCCATTGCCCTAAGCAAGTGTTTCTTCGTTACCTGTTTTATGCCTATTTTGGTGTGTTAAAAACAAGTATTGTGTCCCAGGAATCC
>QMLT01000123.1 GCA_003646875.1 Deltaproteobacteria bacterium | reverse complement strand
CCAAAACCTTCATGAGATCCTTCTCTGCGTCCTTGTTGGCGCTGCCCTCACTACGGCTGTGCAGAGTTCGAGCGCCACCGTTGGTATAACCATGGCGCTGGCCAGCCAGGGCTTACTTAGCTTTGCGGGAAGCGTGGCTATGATTTTAGGTGAAAATATCGGCACTACTGTAACCGCACAACTGGCAGGCATAGGCACCAATATCAATGCCCGGCGGACAGCAATGGCCCACACCCTCTTTAATGTTTTTGGTGTTATATTTATAATTTGTATTTTTCCCTATTTTGTAAATGCTGTGGCCTATCTAACTACTCATTTTCTATCTATTGGTCGTCCTGAGCTAATTGTTGGTGGAGAGAAACCATTTATTTCCAGGCATATTGCCAATGCCCATACCCTTTTTAATGTAATAAATGCCGTTCTCTTCCTCTTTATTCTTCCTTATCTGGCTAAAGCGGCTATCTGGCTGACCCCTCGAGGGAAAGAGGAAGGCGTTGATGAAATCTATCATATCAAATATTTAGATAGGCGGTACCTGGATTCTCCTGAAGTGGCATTGGTGCAGACCAAGCAGGAGATTATCAGGATGGCAGACGAGGCTCAGAAAATGTTTGATGAGGTGGTTGGCGCATTAAAGATAAGAAATTCAAAGAAATTGGCTAAATGGAAGGATCGGGAAGATGTGCTGGATAATCTTCAAAAAGAAATCACAGATTTTCTTGTAAAGGTTATGCAACAGAATATCATTGTTGAGGAATCCAAAGAAATAACCACATTGATGAGGATGACCAATAATATTGAGAGGATTGGTGACGAAGTAGAAGACATTGCCGAGGCACTTGAGCGAATGCTTGAAGACAAGCTCTATTTCTCGGAAGAGGCAATTCAAGATTATGAGAAAATATCTTCCGAGGCAAGGAAATTTCTCGCCCTTGTTTTTGAAGGAATTAAAGAGGGAAACAAGCAGATAATGCCAGAGGCGGTAAAATTGGTAGAAAGCATTAACCAGATGACCGAGGAAATGAGATTGAGCCATCATGATCGATTATTCGATGGAGTATGTGAGATAGACAGGGGTATGATCTTTAGTGATATTCTCAATGCCTTTGAGAAGATGGGCGGTTGTTGTTATAATGTGGCGCAGGCAATAGCAGGTGTTAAATAATACCAGAGATAAAATCTGGCACATAGAGGATAATCTCTCCTCTGCATCATGGCTGGCAAGAAATTTGGGGATATCTGAACTGCTTGCCTCCCTTCTGGCACATAGAAATATAACATCAACGGATTCAGCAAAATCATTTCTTTTCCCGAAGCTTGGTGCCTTGCATGATCCATTCCTTCTCAGGGATATGGACAGGGCAGTTGAGCTGATAAAAAGTTTTATTGTAAAGAAAAGAAAGATAACAATTTATGGTGACTACGATGCAGATGGAATAACCGCTACATCTCTTCTGTATGATTTTTTCATTAGATTAAAAACACCAACTTCCTTTTATATTCCACACAGACTTGAAGAGGGCTACAGCCTTAATGAAAAGGCAGTGAGAGAGATAGCGAAAGATAATACAGGGCTTATTATTACTGTTGATTGCGGTATCAGTTCTTTTTCAGAGATTACCCTGGCTCACAAACTTGGGATGGAGGTCATTGTAACAGACCACCATCAACTTCCTTCAGGTTTTAAACCACTCTGCCCCACCATTAATCCTTTGAGGCCTGATTCCTCTTTCCCCTTTAAAGAGCTTTCCGGGGTCGGATTGGCATTCTATTTAGCTATAGCCATGCGATCAAATTTGCGGGATACAGGTTTCTTTCAAGACACAAACGAGCCTGATTTGAAGTCATATCTTGACCTTGTTGCCATTGGAACAGTTGCCGACATAGTCCCTTTAATAGAAGAAAATAGGATTCTTGTAAAAAGCGGCCTTACTGTGCTGGCAGAAACCCAAAAACCTGGCATCAAGGAGTTATTAAGGGTGTCAGGCATAAAGAATAATCAGGCGATAACTACTCATGACATAGCCTTTAAGTTAGCCCCGCGACTTAACGCCATGGGGCGATTAGGACCGGCAACAAGAGCGGTTCATCTCCTTACCACAGATGATGAGGCGGAAGCGTTTTCAATTGCCACTCAGATGGACACCCTTAACACTAAGAGGCAGGAAATACAGAATGGAATTCTTTCAGAGTGCAGGGAAAAGATTGATAAAATGGAGAACTTAGAAAGAAATAGGACAATAGTGCTCTCCAATCCGCAATGGCACCGTGGAGTGGTAGGTATCGTGGCCTCCAAGATTGTCGATGAATATTATCGCCCAACCTTGATATTTAATGTTGAAGGAGATTTGCTGAAAGGATCAGGCAGAAGTATAGATGGATTTAATCTTTATGAAGCCCTCTCCGATCTTAGTGATCTGTTAACACAATTTGGTGGTCATGAATATGCAGCAGGAGTTACCCTTGCATCGAAAAATTATGAAGAGTTTTGTGATAGATTCGAGGAACTTGCCAGCAAAAAATTAGACATAAAGGATATGGCTCCGAAAATAGAGGTCGATGGGAAATTGGGGCTCGAATCTATCAATCCCCAGACATTAAAAGATATAAAGATGTTATTGCCCTTTGGTTACAAGAATCCCCAGCCAATATTCTGGGCTGGCCCTGTAAAGATTGTCTTCTCTACAGTAGTAGGGAAGGGTCATTTAAAACTAAAGATAAAAGAAAAGGGAACCACCTTTGACTGCATTGCATTTGGTAAGGCTGCATTATATCCTCTGGAGGGGAAATTAGTGGATATCCTCTTTCATGTGGAGATTAATACATGGCAGGGAACAGAGTCCATTCAATTGGTGATAGTTGATATGCGGGTTAATTGAAGTTGTCCGTTGATTGTTGCCTGCCCGCCATCAGCTGCGCTTCAGGCGCTTGCAGGCGGGTCGGCTTCGCCTTCAGGCGAGGGGGGCGGGTCCGTTGTCCGTCGGAAGACGATGATCGGTGAACGGTGAACTTAGAATTTATGAATCAGGAAATAACCTGGCTGCCTCTTCAATATCTTCTGGAGAGAATATAAAAAGGGATTTTTCTTCACCCTGGAGAGCAGAGCCGTAAACATAATTGATGTTTATTCCTTCCCTGCCAAATTTTTCTGCCATTTTGGCAAGGGTACCAGGTTTATTATCAATAACCAGGGCAATAACAGGACTCACATCAAAGATGTAATCCCCCTTTGCTAAGAGATCAACTGCCTTGTCAGTCTGGTTCACCAGGAGCCTGATAAGGGCAAACTCTGCTGAATCCTTCTTCATTGATCCATAGCTGGCAGCAGTGGCAATCCTTTTAAGGGATTTTCCCCTGGCCCTGAAAAGTTCCTGCACATATTGCGATGCATCTTGAATAGTGAGTGCATCGATATTAATTCCAGCTTGGGACAAAGTTGTGGTCAGTTTTCCTAATTCCCCCGGGACATTCTTTAAAAAAAGCGCTATCTCTGTTCTTACCATTTTAAGCCCTAATTAAACGTTCTGGAAATTCTATCTTTCTAAGGCGGAAAATCATAAGCCCCTTAGTGGCGTTCTGTTTATGTCGTTCACATAAACCCATAAGTCCATACAGGCTCTATCTGGGGCGAAGCCCCAAATTTATTTCTCTCCCATGTAACCTTTCAAATATTTAAAAAACTCTGAATCTGTTGAAAGCACAAGGGTGCTTTCTTTGTCCATAGTCTCTTTGTAGATATCGAGTGTATTAGTAAAGGAGTAGAAATCAGGATCTCGCCCATAGGCCTGGGCATAAATCTTTGTAGCCTCGGCATCTGCCTTCCCCTTTATCTCCTGGGCCTTTTTATATGCCTCTGATGTGATCCTTTTCATCTCCTTTTCTTTGTCGCCTTCTATCTTCCTTGCCTCTCCCTTGCCTTCAGATCGGAACTTTTCCGCTATCTGCTTTCTCTCTGCAATCATCCTGCCGTAGACCGATTTTCTAACCTCCTCTACATAATTTAATCTCTTTATCTTAACATCTACCAGCTCTATACCGAATTTGGCCAGCTTTGGCTGTGCCTGCTTCATGATGCCCCTGGTAATTTCAGCCCTCCCTGTTTTTACCTCACCCAGGGGACTTGTTTCCTTTACCTTTTCTATTCCCATTTCAAATGTATCCAGTTCTCTATTGGTCATCCTCACGGTTTCAATCAATGGGTAAGAGGTAATAAAGTTTCTTACCGCAGGGTCTATAATATCATCCAGCCTGCCAAGACCAGCTGTCACATTGTTGACTGTCTCAAAAAACTTGAGGGGATCAACTATCTTCCATCTTGCAAAGGTATCTACCCATATAAAGGTCTTATCCAGGGTAGGAATCTGCCCGGGATCCCCATCCCATTCAAGAAGGTTTTTTGGAAAATAGTTTGTAGTATCAATAATGGGAAGCTTAAAGTACAAACCAGGATTTATTTTTGGTTTTCCGATAGCCTCGCCAAACCGGGTGACAACCACCTGCTCAGTTTCATCCACAACATAGACTGCACCCAAGAGGAAAAGGATAATGATTATGATCACAGTATAGATTATTCCTTTTAATTTCATTTCTCAGCCCCCTTTTCCTTCCCTAAATTGAGTAAAGGAAGTACATTTTTTTGATCTGCATCAATGATGTACTTGCTTCCCAATCTCGGAAAAAGATCCTTCAAGGTCTCAAGATATATCCGTCTCCGGGTTACATCCCTTGCCTTTGAATACTCGGCATACAAAGAGAGAAACCTGGCTGCGTCACCTTTGGCCCTGTTGACCCTGTCGAGGGCATATCCTTCAGCAGCCTTGATAGTCTTTTCTGCATTTCCTTTGGCTGCTGGAATGGCCTTATTATATTCCTCCCTGGCCTGGTAAATCATCCTCTCCTTTTCTTGAATTGCCTGATTAACCTCATTAAAGGATGGCTGGACTGGCTCAGGGACATTTGTCTTTTTCATCTCAATGGTGACCACATTTATACCGGTCTCTGCTTCGTCTAATTCCTTTTGCAAAAGGACTTTAGCCTGGTCGGCAATTTCTTCCCTTTTACTGATTACCTCATTAATGCTTCTATCTCCCACTATCATTCTCATGGTGGACTCAGTTAAATCCCTCAAGGTAGACTTCACATTCCTGACCTTGAAGAGATACTTGTAGGGGTCCTTGATCCTGTATTGCACTATCCATGGAACCACGGCTACATTGAGATCACCGGTAAGCATAAGGGATTCATTAAGATATTCGGTAGACCTTGCGTACTGAGACCTGACACCCGCCCTTATAGTCCTCAGCCCGAATTCCTCCTTGTAGACAAGTCTCACCTTTACCTTTGTTAGTTTTTCTATCCCCCGCGGGAGTTTGAAATGTAGTCCCGGAGATGTTGTTCTGACGTATTTGCCAAACCTCTGTATTACGCCCACCTCATTGACACCAATCGTATAAAAGGATGAGAATAAGATAATTATGATGATTATTGCTCCAACTATAAGCCAGAGGCCAGGAAATTTACCCTTAAATCCCTTAAATTTACTAAGGATTTCATCCATCTGGGGAGGATTACCTCCTCGGCCTGCCTTCTGTTTTTCTAATTTGTCCCAATCCCAGGGCATAATTTTTCACCTCTTATATAGATTAAAAAATGATGATAATAGAAAAAAAGAGTTGCGTCAAGAAATAAAATTGGTGATATTTATTAAGAATATCTTAAGGACAAAAATATGGAGAAGAAAAAATCGGCCACCTCTTTAATGAGAGGGCCTTGCAATGTATTGCTGGGTAAAAAAAATAATAGTTTTATGCGGCGTTTATCAGACCATGGAAAACCACCGGGGTTTGCCTCTATAAAAGAGGTAATCGATACTATTTTTACGACATCTGCTCTGCCAATAAATTTTGATGATATGAGGATCTGGAAACTCTGGGATG
>QMLT01000122.1 GCA_003646875.1 Deltaproteobacteria bacterium | reverse complement strand
TACATGGCCTTTCTAATGAATTAAAAGAAAAACTTCTCGTTATCAAACCTATCTCATTAGGTCAGGCATCAAGAATATCTGGTATTACGCCTGCTGCAATCTCAATTATTATGATCTATCTAAAAAAGGGAGGCTCATTGTAACAAAAAAGTTACCTGAATGTAGCCTGCTTGCAATGAAATGGTGGCAGGTAATATAAAAAAATGATACACAAACAAACATTCACAAGCGGATTAATAGAATATCCCAGACTTGCTTCAACAATCTGGTTTGTATTTATGGCCCATATATATATTAACCAATTAGTGCCAGGTAAAAAGGATGTGAATGGAAATCTTGGCGCATTCCGAGAGAGGGATATAGTGGAGTTGACCTCTTCCCATCGCCGTTGAACAGAGACCAAAAATAGTATCAATACCAACGACCAAACCACCCGATGTGCCAGAATCTGGGTTGAATGTACATGTTTCAAGGCCTTTCCAGCCATTACTTTATCATCTCGTGAAAAATCAAGAAAAACACTGACCCAACTTAAGGCCCTTGCACAGACTATGAGCCAGCTTGAACAAAATACAAATTTTCTTTTGGATAGAGTTCTTAATGGAAGTGAAAAAGGGCTGATTTCTGGGGCTTTAAAAAATGTTACACTGTGAATTCTGAAGCTTATGCTACGCCCGCAAATTCATCTATCCCACTATGACTGCCTGTGAACATCTGTCTGAAGAGGTTGTAGGTCTTATGGCCAAGCCCGGGATCATGCTCAACCAATCTAAATGCCTCTTTCCTTGCCTCAGATAGTATCTCTACATCCCTCATAATATTTGCAACCCTAAACTGGTAGAACCCCGATTGCCTCTCACCCAGAAATTCTCCTGGGCCCCTTATGGCAAGGTCTTCTTCAGAAATCCTGAATCCATCTGTGGTTTTCTCTATGATTCCCAGCCTTCTCCTGGCATCGCCTGTCTTTTTGTAAGAGGCCAGCAGCAGACATTTTGAGGGATAAGCGCTTCTCCCCACCCTCCCTCTAAGCTGATGGATCTGTGCGAGACCAAATCTCTCGGCATTCTCAATTACCATAATGGTAGCATTGATGATATTTATACCCACCTCGATAACTGTCGTGGAAACCAGAATATCTGTTAGGCCTTTTTTGAATTTTTCCATTATTCCCTTTCTTTGGTCGAGGGGCATCTTTCCATGTATCAAAGCTATATGGAAATCTGGAAAAATATCTCTGAGCTTCTCAGCCATATTTGTGGCATCTTTCAGGTCCATCTTTCCTGACTCTTCGATTAGAGGATACACTATATAGGCCTGCCTTCCTCTTTCTATCTCCTTTCTCAGGATTTCATATACCTTGCCTCGATCCCTTTCATGGAACAGCTTGGTCTGAATGGGCTTTCTCCCTGGAGGAAGCCCATCGATCACTGATATGTCAAGATCCCCGTACAGGGTGAGTCCCAGTGTTCTGGGAATAGGCGTAGCAGTCATGGTGAGCACATCTGGTCTTGTTCCCTTCTGCTTGAGAATAGCCCTCTGTGCTACCCCAAATCTGTGCTGCTCATCAATGATTACGAGACCAAGTTTGTGAAACTTTACACTCTCTTGAATGAGGGCATGTGTACCTATGAGTATATCTATAGTACCCTTTTTTACCCCATCTCTCACCTCATTGGCACGGTTACTCATTCCGCTTGTAAGAAGCGCTACTCTGAGATTCATCTTTTGAGTGAGATCAAGGGTGCTGAGATAGTGCTGTTCAGCGAGAAGCTGGGTAGGTGCCATGAATGCAGCCTGATATCCATTCCGTACTGCTAACCATGCAGCCATAAGCGCTATCACGGTCTTACCGCAGCCTACATCACCTTGAAGAAGCCTATTCATGGGAAATGGTCTGCTCATGTCCGTGATAATCTCATGAATTACACTTGCTTGAGATCCCGTGAGCTTAAAAGGAAGAAAATTATAAAGCTCCTGAATACCTTGTATCTCAAATCGTATCCCTCTTTGCCGGGAGGTCCTGCTCCTTTTGAGTGCGAGCGTGAGTTGGAGCATAAAGAACTCATCAAATATGAGCCTTCTGTGTGCCGGTGATCTTCGAATGCGAAGATCCTCGAGCCTTGATTCTGACGGGAAGTGAACCTCCTTTATTGCCGCACCCAGTTCAAGGAAGCGCCGTGGCTCTCTGATCATCGCAGGCAAGGGATCTTCGAAGTTTGGAATAAATCGGCTTATGGCATCCATCATGATCCGCCGTATCCTTCGCTGCGAGATTCCCCCTATTTCAGGATAGACAGGCAATATCCTTCCTATCTCATATTCATTTCCATCCTTTATGATCTCAGGGTGATAGGTCTCAAGCATCTTCTTGGGGGATGCGCGAAATCGGCCATAGAGGATAATATTGTCTCCCTTTTTAAACCTGTACAGGTGCTGTATCGCTCCTATCCATCTGGCAGATATGATCCCATACTCATTGCCTACAAGCATTTCAAGCACTGGCCGGTACCTGAATCTAAGTCTTTTTATCTCCATTATCTTGGCCTTGATAAGGGCGGCATCACCAGACTTTATCTTGTGAATCGGAATGAACTTTCTCCTATCCTGGTAGGAACGTGGAAGGATATACAATAGATCATATACTGTCTGAACTCCCCTCTTCTGGAGTTCTCTCGTAATGACTTTCCCCACACCTTTAAGGGAACTAACAGGGCTGAGGATTTCCTTGTATGGACTTTGTTTATTTAGATCCGTGTCTGAGGGCATAATGGCTATTTGTAATGGTATGGGCGCCTTTTTTCAGGCATGAAGAGGACATACACGTTTGCCGTCAAATGTTTCAACCTGTGGAATTCCCGCGGGATTTCCGCTTAAAGCAGAATCAAGGGCTTGCCTTGGAATTAAATATCTTTTATTCCATTTATAGCCTGCTGAACTTTAATCTACAATTAGGCCTAATGTCTTTCCATCCTTTAAATTCACAAGACCTTCTTCACATATTCTTAAAAAGGGTATAGCTGCACCTGTGAGGGTAACAAGTGTCAGCAAGGGATCATCAAAAGGGAAACCTAAATCCTTTGTAATTTGTTTAATTTCCTCCATCCTTTTTGCGAGCATCTCAATTGGCATATCGGTCATAACGCCAAATAAAGGCAATGGAATTTCTGCCAAAACCTCCCCATTCACATATACGACAGCCCCTCCTTGCAGTTCATAAATCCTATTAACAGCGCCTGCCATATCTGTATCATTCTCACCAACAACAATAATATCCGATGTATCCCAGGCGGCACTGCATGCGATAGCCCCAGCGCTTAAATGAAATCCTCTGATAAGCCCGACAAAGATCTTCCCTGGAGAATACCTTCTGTCAACGGCCGCCACCTTCAATATATCCTTTCGTACATCTGATCTGATCTCGCCATCAATCACAGGGACAGAAAGTATGAGCTCTTTGGTTACTAAATCTGTAACCTGATCTATTACCCTTACATTAATGTGGGTAGATCTTTTTTTAACCGATAGGGTAAAGTCAGAGGGTTTGAGCTCACTTGAAAGGTGAATACTATTCAGGCTATCCCTTGAAAAGGCATGTTTTCTTGGAGATACCAGAAGATTTCCATCCCTGGCAATGATCTTACCTTTGCTTATGACGTATTCTGCCTTAATGATTCCAGGATTGGGAATAACAAGCATATCAGCATATTTCCCGGGGGCAACGCCACCAACTACACCATCCAGAAAAAAATACTCTGCCACATTTATCGTAGCCATCTGAATAGCATGTACCGGATCAAAACCTAAATCTATAGCCTTCTGTACAACAACTTCCATATATCCCTTCTCGAGCAAATCCCCTGGCTCCACGCCGTCAGTAACCAGAATGAGTCTTCTAAAATCAATCCCAGCATCCTTTATTGTGGATATAGGAGCAAGATCACTCCTAATGCTCCCTTCTCGTATCATAACATGTATACCCAACCTTAATCGCTCGAGAACCTCTTCAGCGTTTATCGGCTCATGACAGGAGGATATACCGGAGACTATATATGTCATAAGTTTTTCTTTCTTTGCCCCTGCTGAATGCCCTTCCAATCTTTTTCCATATTGAAGGGTTTCTGCAAAAATTGGAAGATATTCTTCTGGTTCCTGCAAAACCGTCTGCCAGTAAGACTCGCCCAGCCCTAAAATATCATCCCTTGAAAGTAATTTTCTGAGCGTCTTCTTTGAAATACCCCGCGCCTTCTTACTTATGGAAACCATAGACGGTGCTGTAGCAAAAATTTTGATAGGTTGATCACTGAGAGAGCCTAAAAAATCAATTACCCCTTCATAACCCGTTACAGGAAAGATCTCCATAGTTTCAGTTATGATAGTTGTTGTGCCGCCAGTCATTGCATATTTCAAAAACTCGCTTACATTTGATAGCCACACAAGATGAGTATGACCGTCAATAAGACCTGGAATAATGGTTTTGCCCTTGACATCAATTACGTTAGTATTTGGGCCAATCGTATCTTCTGGGTCACTTCCTGCATAGGCAATCCACTCACCCTTAATAGTCACTGAATAATGATCTAATAACTCACCGGTATATACATTGAGGAGTTTCCCGTTTATTAAAGCTAAATCGGCCTTTTGCTTGCCCAGGGTAACATTAATTACTTCCTGGGCGCCATCTGAACCCCCTATCGAAAGTAAACCATATCTTTTCATGCTAAAGCACTCCTCGCTCCTGAGATCTTAACCACTTATACATTTTTATCTTAGATTGCTAAAGATAGGCTGTCATACTACTTCCGGTAAAATCAGACCGTCAAGGGAAATAACCGCTGATAATTAAAAGTATTATCTCTATAAGTTCAACTAAGAAATTGCTTGAATTTTTGTATTCAGCCACCAAGGCGCAAAGACGCAAAGAAGAGATAAATGTTAATAAACAAAAAACCCATAGAATATGACTGATACTGTGTCTACAGTATACTTATATTGCACGAAATTTAACAGGAATTTGTGCAGGGATATTAAGGCCACCAATGGTGAGAAAAATAATATCAGAAAATGCCTCTAAGGTTCTAAATCCACTGGCACGGTTCTTAATCATCTTTATGATCCTATTCAACCCTTCAGCTATTGCATTGGTCAATTGAGATCCAGCAAAGGGAAGGATTCGGTTAATGTCTTTCTTAATGGTTTTGACAAATTTTCTAATAGGTTCGATACGACTTTTAAGAGCAGTGGTCATCCAACGCTTGACAAACCTCTTGGCAGCCCAAGGGGCCTTGCCCAAAACTGCTCAAACTCATCCTTTAATATCCATGCCCGATGGATGCGACGATTGCCTTTGCGTAGGGGATTCAAGATGCGGGTATCTTTTTTGGAACATCTTGAGGAATGCTTAAATAAAAGCCATCGAAGTCCCTTAAGGGCCTTACGCAAGTTAGAAAGTTGGTTGAGCGTTGGAAAGGAAAACTGATGATCAGATCAGGAACTGCCCGATCTGGCATAGTTCCTCCTTGGCAAATCAGTAGACCTAAAAGATCTTCCCTAAAAAATTTCCCTGGAACTCAAATAAGCATCATCCTCCCTGAGAAATTCTCTTAATAAATCTTAAATTCAACTTTTTTCAAATTTTTTTAATTTTTTCTTGACAAGATAGAAAATATCAAATATGTTATAAATGAATTCAATTGAAAACGAAGAAAAAGAACTATCTATGGAAAAAGAGATTAAAGTATATCGGATTATAGATTTAATGGACGAAAATCTTACCAATGGATCTAAGAATATGGTTACCCGAGAGACCGGTAGGATCATTAGAGAAGCGATTGAGGCAGAAATACAAAAAGAGCATGAAGGAAGGATCATTAATTTAGATTTTTCCGGTATTGGAATTATTGACTTTTCCTGTGCCGATGAAGTAGCCGCCAAGTTTATTGCACGATTAAACCTCAAGGAATATGG
>QMLT01000121.1 GCA_003646875.1 Deltaproteobacteria bacterium | reverse complement strand
GAGAAAGGAACTGCAAAGTCAACTGCGGTGCGGTCCCTGGCCGCGCTTTTGCCGGAAATTAAGGTAGTTGCCGATTGTAAGGTCGGGTGTAATCCTAACAAAAAACAGGAGATGTGTCAGGAATGTATAATGAGACTCGATAGCGGGGAAGAGCTTCCGACCAAGAAGAGAAAGACACGGGTCGTTGAACTTCCGGTCGGGTCAACCGAAGACAGGGTTATCGGAACCCTTGACATAGAACAGGCCATAAAAAAGGGTGATAAACGTTTTGAACCGGGTATCCTTGCAGAGGCGAACAGGGGGATTCTTTACGTGGATGAAGTTAATCTCCTTGATGACCACATCGTGGATGTGCTTCTGGATTCTGCTGCAATGGGCGTAAACATTGTGGAGAGAGAAGGGGTTTCTTATTCACACCCGGCGGAATTTATCCTGATCGGAACGATGAACCCCGAGGAAGGGGAACTTCGCCCCCAGCTCCTTGATAGATTCGGGTTGTGCGTAAACATCGAGGGGATAGCAGATCTTGATGAGAGAGTGGAGATAGTGAAAAGATGGGCTTCCTATGAAGAGGACCCTTCGGGATTTCATCAACTGTGGAGAAGCGAAGAGGAAAGTTTAAGGGACAGAATTATAAAAGCAAAGGAGATTCTGGACGAGGTTACCATATCTGATGATATGCTGTATTTGATAGCAGATATCGCAATTGACCTGAATGTGGATGGACACAGAGCTGATATCATGATGATGAAGGCATCCAAGACCCTGGCTGCATTCAATGGGCGAAGAGAGGTTTTGAAAGAGGATGTGCAGATGGCCGCGGATATGGCCCTTCAGCACAGGATGCGCAGAAGACCGTTCCAGAAACCAGGTATAGAAGAAGAAACGATAGCAGGGATTATTTCGCATACGCATTCTCATAGACATGAGTATGTGCATACGCATACCCATGAGCATGCGAAGAGGTGAAACCTTGGACTGGGATAACAGACATATCTATCCATTTTCAGCCATTGTGGGCCAGGAGAGAATGACCCGGGCCCTTATTCTAAATGCGATCTCTCCTTCAATCGGTGGACTGCTGATCAGAGGAGAAAAGGGAACGGCAAAGTCAACGGCCGTCCGGGCTTTGGCCGCGGTTTTGCCTGAGATTGAGATTGTCTCAGACTGTCCATTCAATTGCGACCCCCGTGACATTGAGCGTATGTGCCCTGAATGTCGGGCAAAGGCGAGACGCGGTATCCTTCTCCCTGCAGCAAGGAGGAAAATAAAGGTAGTTGATCTCCCTCTCGGGGCCACCGAGGATATGGTGGTCGGGAGCCTGGACCTAGAGTATGCCGTAAAAAAAGGAAAAAGGCGTTTTACTCCCGGGTTGCTTGCCGAAGCCCACAGGGGGATCCTGTATATAGATGAAGTTAATCTGTTAAATGATCATATTGTGGATGTAATTCTCGATGCGGCCGCCATGGGACTTAATATTGTTGAGCGGGAAGGGGTATCCTTCATTCATCACTCCAAGTTTATCTTGGTAGGGACCATGAATCCTGAAGAGGGCGAACTGCGTCCCCAACTCCTTGACAGGTTCGGAATTTGCCTGGAGATCGAAGGGATAAAAGAACCAAAAAAAAGACTAGAGGTTGCTAAACTGAGAGAGAGCTTTGACAAAGACCCACATAAATTCATTGCCGCTTATAAAAGCCGGCAGGATAGACTTTCAAAGAAGATTACGGATGCAAGAGAGCGCATTTCCCATATAAAAATCCCGGATGAGATGATCCGGCTTTGTTCAAAGCTTGCATTGGATGCATTTGTGGCGGGCCACCGTGCAGATATTATAATGCGCAAGGTGGCTGTCACGATTGCATGCTCTGAGGGAAGGCAGGAGGTAACTGTTGATGACGTGAGTGAAGCTGCCGATCTTGTTCTGTTTCACCGAACAAGACAATTTTCCCCGCCCCCCCAACAGCGAGAAGAGGAGAAAGAAGAACATCAGGAAGAGCCACCTGATGGTGAGAGGGAACCGGAAAAGGAAGAGGAAAAACCGGAAAACCGAAAACAACAACAGATTGAAGGGAGAGAGGATGAGAAAGAGGGGGAAGAAAAGGAAAAGGAAGAATCGGAAAAGAGCATGACCGGCACCCCGATGCTTGAGACCGTTTTCCCTATTGGAGATAGCTTTATGGTAAAGAGAATTCAAACGGAGACGGACCGGATACTTAGGAAAGGTTCAGGCCGAAGAAGCCGTACAAGGACATCCTCAAAGGCAGGCAGGTATGTGATGAGCACTATGAGCCGGAAGACCAATGACCTGGCCCTGGATGCCACCTTGAGGGCAGCAGCTCCATATCAGCGACAGAGAAGAAGACAGAATGTAGCCATCGCCATAGAGGAAAGCGATGTCCGGGAAAAGATAAGAGAGAAGAGGATCGGAAATTTTATTGTGTTCGTTGTGGATGCCAGCGGTTCCATGGGGGCTGGAAAACGCATGATTGAAACAAAGGGAGCAATCTTTTCACTTCTTTTAGATGCCTATCAAAAAAGGGACAAAGTAGCCATGGTAGCCTTCAAGGGTGACCGTGCAGAAATCATTCTTCCCCCAACCAGCAGTATAGAGCTAGCCCATAAACTCCTAGAGGAGCTTCCTACAGGAGGAAAGACTCCCCTTTGCCATGGAATATCCCTTGGTTACCAAATAATTCAAAGCAATTTCCGGAAGGATCCCAATATCTATCCGTTGATGGTACTTATATCCGATGGAAAGGCCAATGTCAGTCAGTATGGTGGAAAGCCATTTCCCGAGGCCATGGAAGTAGCGGAGGAGTTAAGAGATGATCCACGTGTCAATACAGTTGTGGTTGATGTTGAAAAATCGGGACTTATTTCCTTCGGGCTGGCTCATCAATTATCCATCCGAATGGGGGCCAGATATTTCAGGATTGAGGATCTCAAGGCAGATACATTAGTAGATGTGTTACGGGAAGATTTATTGGTATAGGCAAGGAGACTATTCAGATTGAACATTAAGCGTCTGTATGATAATCCTCCTCTGTTTTCTTCATATTGGTTGTGACTCCATAATCTAAAAGAAATAGGTTATCAAAGGCCATAAAAAATATAAAGGGAAAACAGTTCTTATCAAATTCATCTGTCTTTTAGTTTGAATAGCTCTTTGCTCACGATTATCTCCTTCATGCTTTCAGCAAATCGGGTCTTTAGAATATGATCCTAGAATATGATCCACATTTCCTATCGCATCCTCAAGCCCGCTATCAAAATCTATCTCTCCCAAGAATGGGACATCAAGCGCCCCTATTTCTTTACTTAAAAAGGAAGACCTGGTAAGCTTCATGTTCTCTATAACGCCAATAATGGGGGCTTTCAGCTCCTTCAGCAAATTCAGAAGCTTGTTTACCACATCTAATGTAACCCTGGATTCAGTAGTTATAATGAGGAATTCTGCCCGCTTTAAGAGCCTAATCACATCAAGGGTAGAATCCCCTATCCCTGGAGGCATGTCAATTATCAGGAAATCCAGTCTCCCCCAGCGGGTAATGGCAAGGAGCTCTATCATGGCATTGGAGATGTCAATGCCCCTTATGGGAGAAGGGTTATCCCCTGCATAATGTATAATGGACATAAATTTAATGCCATGTGCATCAGGAGGGATAATACCTTTTTCTTCCCTTGGCAACGCCCCTTTTAATCCAAGCACGGTGTGAATTGATGGGCCCCCAAAGTCGAGATCGAGAAGTCCTGTCTTATAGCCAAGCCTTGAAAATATCAAGGCCATAACAGAAGCGGTTAAGCTCTTGCCTACCCCGCCTTTTCCCCCAGAGACAGCAATTATCCTCTTTATATCTTTTAGCCTTCTTTCAATTATTGTAAGCCTCGGATCCATCTATTCCCCCTCAATTGATTCAAGCCACACACCTCTTCCCTTTGTCACCTCAAAGTCAGGGCTTTTACATGCAGGGCATCTTATATAAACATGGGCTATCTCAGGGACAAAATGGATCAGCTCTGCATCCTCATCACTTAGTCCCTTCTTTGATTCACTAAATAGCCATTCATGCCCGCATACCCTGCATTTTAATATTGCCTCTTGATTTTCAAAGACTACCTCTGCCCTCTTTAGTTTTGGATCCTCAACCTGAAGAATCTCTTTAAGAAGGGAAACGAATAAATCCCCATCTATCTGCTGCAATTCACCTATCTTTACGTTTATCCTTGTAACTTCCGTGAATTTACCCCTTTCTGCCTCTTTAAGAGCAGTAGATACTATTCCCTCTGCAAGCGCCCATTCATGCATCTTGCCTCCTTAAACCTTGTTTGTTATGAGATTCCCTTTTTTCAGCTTGCCCTTTTTTTGAATGCCCATTTTTATTTTTCAGTCTTTCCAGTGCCCTTATTATAGGCTTGTTGACATTATCCATGAGCTTCATTGCCTCAAGTATATCTTCAAAGACCTCCGTTTCACCTATCTCTTTTGCCTTATTAGCCCACTTTTTGAAGTCTTCACCATGTTCCCTGTTGTGCCTGACCCAATAGTTAAGCAATATCCTGAACTTTTCCCTTTCTATATCAGACATTATTCCTTATGATCCTACTTAATAGATGAGGGTTGCAAAGGGACTTTATGACTCATTATTTTTAAACATTAAAACTGGAATTAACAATTAAAAAATACCTTCGCATCTATTTTTTTAACAGCCTCAAGCTTGTGTCGGGGTAAAAGAAAGATGTGCATTTAAATTAAGATAATCCCTTACATATTCCCTTACAGCCTCTTCAAGACTCATACAGGTATGCGAGCATCCGGCGGATCGCAGTTTTCTCATATCAGCGCATGTGTAGTACTGGTATTTTTCCTTTAAGTTATCGGGCATTGGGATGTACTCGATGTTAAGAGGCCTGTCGGCTGCCTGAAACAATGAACCTGCCACCTCATTCCATGACCGGGCAGCGCCTGTGCCGATGTTGAAAATGCCATTAATTTTTGGGTTGTCGAGAAAAAAAAGGGTCATATCGACTGCATCCTTAACATAGATGAAGTCGCGAAGTTGCTCTCCATCCTTATATTCGTCACGGCATGACTTAAAAAGGCGAATTTTTCCTTCATCCCGAACGAGTGGATAGGCTTTATTTATCACACTTCTCATATCCCCCTTATGGTATTCATTAGGCCCGAACACATTGAAATATTTCAGTCCCACAATATGTTGAAGCCAGCCTTTGCGAAGGGCAAGGAGATCAAACATATGCTTTGAATACCCGTATATATTGAGCGGACGAAGAAGGTGTAATTCATCCTCTTTATCACAATAGCCGTGTTCACCGTCTCCATAGGTGGCGGCGCTGGAGGCATATATAAGCCTGCAACCCTGGTTCTCTTCATGCCATGTTGCAATACGGACTGTATACCGGTAATTGTTTTCAATGAGATAATCGGCATTTCTCTCGGTTGTGGAAGAACAGGCGCCAAGATGGAAAATAGCCCTGATACTGTTTCCGAAATATCCGGCTTCAAGACTTTCAATGAATTCAGATTTGTCGAAATAATCGGAAAATCGAAGGGGAACAAGATTTTTCCACTTCTCCGTTTCGCCCAGATGATCCACAATAACAATATCATAAATACCGCGCTGGTTAAGTCGCCACACAATCGCGCTTCCAATAAAACCGGCGCCCCCTGTCACGATAATCATATCCTATCCTCCAATCTGATTCTTCTATACTAAACATATAAGGTAGTCAATTCCTTCTTAAAAATTTTACCCCATTATTTCCTTGACAATCTGTTTTATTTAATTATACAAAAAAATTCAATCCAGCAAGAAGCTGCATAATAAACAGATTTATCAATAAGGCCAGGAAGGCTTTGATAGGCGAGAAGACCTATCGATCCTTTTTGGCTTTTTTTGTTTCTATAAACGTTAGCAGTGTATTTAAAGAATAAATCTTTAATGTCAGTGGTTT